>CAYSHS010000276.1:0-4937 GCA_964430845.1 uncultured Pirellulales bacterium
TGGCAGTGCTCGGAAGTGTTTACGGTTTCGTCGATTGCTTCGTCAGGCCTGGCGAGCAAATCTTTTCTAAAACCTCTTCATCCTCCTTCTACGAGCGCACCAAGGATTCCCGCACAAAGGGAACCATCGAAGATGCAATTCGACTGGTTCAAACAATCTCTCTTGAGCTGATTGAAGCACCAAGAGCGCTGCCTGTTCTGGATGAAAATGATTACAAGAAAATCGATTATTACGTGCAGAATTTCTATCAGAAGAAAAATTCACTCGCGGGCAAAGGCTCTTTTCTTTCCCGTATATTATCTCCAAACAGACGAAACGCCGATGACAGGCGTACCTGTTGCGTGACGGAAATTACTTCCCCCGATGCCTGGCAGAGATACGAGGATAAGGAGCTTGTCGCGGAAGGGAAAATGCCCTGGGGTTTTCTGCCTGTTGTTCATATTCAGAACATCGCACAGCCTTATTATTACGAGGGACACAGTGACGTCGAGCCTTTGATTCCTCTCCAGGACGAGTTGAATACAAGACTTAGCGACAGGGCGAGCAGGATTACGTTCCAGTCTTTCAAAATGTATTTAGGCAAGGGAATTGAAGGCTTCGAGGACAAACCCGTCTCACCGGGCAGGATGTGGTACACGGATAATACCGAAGCATCCATCGAATCGTTTGGCGGCGATGAGGCAACTCCGAGCGAGGGACTTCATATCGCGGAAATTCGCGAAGCTATGGACAAGGTAAGCTCTGTGACACCGATAGTTGCGGGAGTGCTGAAGAACAAACTTGGTAATCTCACAAGCGCAGTTGCGTTGAGATTGACACTTATGGGAATGTTATCGAAGAATGAGCGAAAAAGATTTACTTACAGCGAAGGTATAAAGCAAATCTGTCGGATGGTTCTAAGTATGCTCGATACCGCAGGCATTTACAAAACGCGGCCTGAGGATCGACAGGTTGATGTGATTTTTCCAAGTCCCCTGCCTGAAAATACACTGGAGAAACTGGAGGAGGCGAAAATGAAAAAGGAATTAGGTGTTTCATCTGAGCAGGTGCTCAGAGAGTTAGGATATGAAGGTTAAAAACCGCGTCATGGGCTTTTAGCCCATGCATTCGCGGGAAGATGCCCGCGATACGTTTTTGCAGTCCGTCGTTTGACCAGATTGGAAGACAGACACGGCTAAGATGGTAGTACAATATTAAAGGAGACAAAATGCAGACGCAGGAAAATATGTCAGAAGACAACGTAGCCGATGGTGACGAATCAAGGCTTGTCCCTGTCACTGAATCGATTCGCTATCGCAAAAGGGCACAGAGTGCCGAGAAGAAGGTCGAGGAATTGACCGAGCAGCTTTCTCAATCGCAAAAGCGGGCATCGAGTTTATCCGAGCAGATGAACGGCATTCGTGCCGAGCAGAAATTAACGCACAAATTGATAGAAGCCGGTACAGTCGATGTCGAATCTGCGATACTGCTTGCAAAGGCAAGAATGCAGGAGCAGGAAGATGTGGATGTTGATGATTTGATTGAGCAGTTGAAAAAGGAAAAACAGTATCTCTTCAAAAATTCCGGCGAGAATGTCACTTCGACCAAAACGGCTGGTGCAAAAGACCGCACAAGCGATGTTCATACAATTCTTGCCAAAGCGGCAAGAAAAGCAGCGACATCAGGCTCACGAAGGGATTTGCAGGAGTATTTGAAGGCCAGGAGAAACTACTTGTAAGAAGTAAAAAGTTAAAAAGGTAAAAGTAAAAAGTTAAAAATTACAGGAGAATAGAATGTCATTTACAGGAAAAGCAAGTTATTCAGCAGGCTCGACACTACCTGAGCTGGCTGAGGATGTATCAGATGTAATCGGATTGATTTCACCTTACGAGACACATTTGTTAGATGCGCTCGGCGACCCGATGCGCGAGGCAAGAAGCACAAATCACGAATGGCTCGAAGATGAGCTGCTTCCGAATAAAGACGCAGTGAACGACAGCACTTTCAGCGATCCGAGCAGCGATACGGATTTTGTTGTCGATAACGGCAGCCGCTTCCGGATCGGCGACCAGGTTCAGGTAGAAGGCAGCGAGGAGCTTATGCTCGTGACAAATGTCAGTACAAACACGTTGACTGTCGTTCGAGGTTATGCAGGCACTACGCCTGAAAATCTTGCTGACGACCAGGTAATAAATATTCTGGGTAATGCGGCACTCGAAGGCGCAGACCAGCCCACAGCCAGATTTACTAATCGAAGCAGGTGCTCGAATTATACCCAGATATTTACCGCTTCGGTAAAAGTAAGCGGAACAGATATGGCCGCAAGCCAGTTGTCACTGGCAGATGAGCTTGATTTCCAGAAGCAGGAACGCTTGAGAGAATTGATTCGTGATTTGGAAAACACCGTAATCAACGGCGGCCTTCCATCCGGCAATCCCGAAGGCAGCGGCACAGTCAGAAGGTCGATGAAAGGAATTATCCAGAGTCTTTCCAGCAATATTTTTCATACTGGTGACAGTGGGTTCCCATCCGGCACAGACCTTGATGAGGAGAAGCTCAATTATGTGCTGAGAAAAATCTGGGAAAACAGCAATGGAAAGGTTGACCTGATTGTTGTGGGCGGATTTCAAAAGCGAAAAATTAATGCGTTTTGTGCCGACAGCCGCAGCTATGGAGCAAACGATACAACCTTTACAAATATGGTCAGTATCTACGAAAGTGACTTCGGCGTTTGCAGAATTGTCACGACTCGCTGGCTGCCGCAGGATGCGGCGTTACTGCTGGATTCGACCCGAATTAATGTGCTTCCGTTGGCCGGGAGAAGTTTCCATTACAAGCCTCTTGCCAGCAGCGGAGATTACGAGTGCGGCGAATTGATTGGCGAATATACCCTTGAGCTGAAAAACGAAGCGGCTCACGGACTCATTCGTGATTTGAGCATAAGTTAATGCTGCCTGAAAAAAACAGCCCCCGAATTTTTCGGGGGCTATTGCCGGCAAATAAATGAAAAGGATAAACGAAAATGATTAGTTTCTCGAAAGATGCAGACATTTTGAAATATGAGCCGATCCTGTTTGGTGAGTTAAATTTGCCCTGGCAGGTTCTTGCTGAAGGCACAGGGGGAACCCTTAGCGGCACCACTTTTTCTGCGGCAGGAGCAGATTTCGTTGCGGCACAGGTTACATCAGGCGGCGTCATATATCTCGAATCGGAAGATAAGTCACTCGACGGAGCTTATGAGATTGTTTCTGTAGATTCGCAGACGCAGCTTACTATCTCGGTGATAAGAGCAGATTCACAATCCGAAGCGATAGCTCCGCCGGCGGCAGAAGATGTCTCTTACCGTATCAGCACATTTGCGCCTCAGGCGAACGAAGTTGCCTTCCAGTTGACGGAGTATTTCGGTATTCGTCCCGGCAATCCTGCTTCGGAATATGATGTTGATGATATTCTCGATATGACAGTATTGCGGCAGGCATCGGTTTTTGTCGTCATATCGAGCGTATATGCCATGCTTGCCGGCAGGGCGAAAGATGATAATTTCTGGAACAAGTCACTGTACTATCGAAAATTGTATAACCAGGCCAGGGCGCGTGCCCGTCTGAGTATTGACACAGGCTCAGACGGCGTGATAGATGTTACTCAAACAGGCGCTTCAGGCAGACTTCTGAGAGATTAAAGGGAGCTTAAAAATGAGCACGACATTAGACGGGCAAATATTGTTCGATGAAAGTCAGCTTAATATAGAGATTGGCAGCTATAAGAGAGACTCGGTTGAAAGAGCCGCTCCAATGCTTGACGGAGTTGTTTCGATAGACCTTGGCAGGCGGAGCAGAATTATTAGGCAGACCGGCTCACTTCGAGCAAAAAGCCGCACAGCTTTAAATGAAAGGATTATCGCTATATCGAATTTCTCTGATGGCAATTCTCATACTCTTGACACAGGGACAGGCCAATATGAAAACCTGCGAATGGATTCATTTAAAATTACTGGTGAAAGTACGGACGGAACATACATAGTCGCAGATTATGAAATCACTTATACGCAATTAACCTGATTTCAAAGGGAAAATATGTCACTTATAAGTAACGGTATTACTTCAGTTCGAGCATTCGCAATGCCGGGCGGAATATGGCCTGGTGGCAGATGTATAAATATGCCGCAGCTTGTTCTTGTTAAATGGCGTTCGGTATTAAATGATGTTTTGTACCAGGTTTATGTGAATGGTCAATATGCAGGCTCAACAAATCACTTTGACCAGAAACAGATGATTGTCCCGGTTCCGGCTTCTTTTGCCTGTGCAGTCAGGATCGAGGTATTCGCTGTTCAGCCTGAATATGCTGATACGGATTTGAGCTGTGAGCTTTCAGGCTCATTTGATAATGGACGTGTAAGAATTGTTTTGTCACGAAGTCAGAATTTGCCGATTGGTGGGACTGTACAGGTTTATTTCGATAACGGGACAGGGCAAATTGATTACGAAAATCCCGTAAATGAAACAGCAATACAAATCTGGCCGGGCTGGCAGGATAAATCAGGCTTTGGAATGAGCAGATTTGGTTTTTCAGATTTCGGCTACGATTCATCTGCCGCTGCTGGCTTCGGAAAGGGTTCTTTCGGGATAGATGAATTCGGTATCGATGCAGATGCGATTGAATGGAAAAGCCCGGTTTTGCCTGCCGGAGCTTATAAATTCGCTTTTGTTATTTTTGATAAAAGCGGAAATAAAAGCTGTACAGTCGAGACTGAGCAAATAACAGTGACACCAGCGGCTGAGCCTGCGCGAACGCTCGAAATATTATCATATAACAAACAAACGAACGAGCTGGTTTTGAAAATCACTTAAATATATATGGAGGTTGTTATGACTGAAGCATATCCAACAGATAATGAGCTTGAAAATATTCAATCCGATGGCGAAACAGGTGTGGAATATATTTACACGGGGACATCACCT
>CAYSHS010000277.1:0-4934 GCA_964430845.1 uncultured Pirellulales bacterium
GCTGTTACAACCGGCTTATTGAGTTTAAATGTCAGGGTAACTTTAGAGCCTTCTACTACACCACTTAGCCTGAGGGTATTTTTGATTTCCTTGCTGGGAAGGCTGGTATAGGCAGGATAGACAATATTTGCATCTGCCTGCTCGAGTGCGGGATGCTGAAAAGTTTCGATTTTGTAATCGCGTGTTTTGTTGTCATCGTATTCGATATGATAAACCATATCTGAACCGACCTGAGAGATAATACCTCCGAAAACAGGGTCTTCGAGGTTTTTATTAAATTGAATTTCCTGTATGTCTTCTTCAGTTGAGCCGACATATAATTTTGCGTTATCAGGGACTTTTCCATCAAATCTCGCTAATATTACGACTGGCGTACCCATCTCAACAGTTGTATCTCCGGGAGTGACAGTAATTTGGTAGCCTCTTGGTTTTGAATAGCTATTTGGATTATTTTGTAAAAAGGAAAAGCTGGGCATAGAAAAATGAGACAGCACAAACACGAATAATACAAACACAGCAGCGTTAGACAGGCCGGCTATAACAAATCTCGATTGCGGTATACTTTCTACCCAGTTATGTTTCTTTGCGTGTGCGAGCGCTTCGCCGATTACGCGTTCCTGCAGATAATCAAGTTGCCCCCCAAAATCCCTTGGCTTTTGCTCAATCGCGGTAAGAAGTGTCGCTTTCAGTTCGGGATGATGCATCTCGATGCTTCTTGCGAGTTCCAGGTAGTCAGGTTCGACACTGCTCGATTTGATAAAAGCAGCTATTGTTGCAAATACAGTCACGATAAGTAAAAATCCAAGCTCAGAAGGCGAACTCCACCCCCACAGCCTGTCAGCCGTTATAATGGCAATGCCAAAAATCGCGCATAAAAACCAATACAGTGACAGTTTTTTCATTATGTAAAGTCGTTTTTGTCGATTTACAACGGGCCTTAGCCACAGTCGAAGACTTTTCTCGATCATTTTTCTTCTCCCTGTGTTAAAACGGATGGCCGTGTCAGCCGGCCGCCTAACCAGATTTCAGCTAATAATAAAACACATAGTGCTATAAAAAGCCATCGCCAGTATTTCTGCTGGTATTCCATTTCAACAAAACTCTGGTGAGCTTTAATTTTTTCAATTTGTTCTGTTGCTTTTTCAGGTGTTTCCGAGAATGCAACGCCAAACTTTTCGATGTCTTCCACAGGCAGGGGAGCTGTTTTACATTCCTGAACAGGTATATTTACCGCGAAAACCTGGTTTCCTCTGGAAGACTCGATAGTATAAAAGCCCGGCTGCTCTGTTTTATCAAAAATATTTTGTCCCGCTTCGATATTTACTACGGAGCCGTCCGGTTTGCGAATCTGTGATTTTTCTCCCGATGCAATAATTGACTGTGGAATTGGCACCTGGTCGCCAATGAAATATTGCGATTGCCTGTTTCCGAAAACGCCGCCATTTTCCAGAATCGAGTAGAGCAATGGTACGAATTTCGATGATAATGCAAGCTGGCTGTCCGATGGCTGCCAGCCTGATGTTAATATCAGCAGCGAGCCTTTTCCTGTGGGAAATTCCACAAGCGCCGGGTCTTCGTTATCGAAGCGCATCAGCACACGTGCCTTGGGAGCATTGTCAATATTGATTTTCCTGTATTTCCAGAAATGAATTTTCGAGAAGTCACCGAATCGCGGTTCGGAAAAAGGTTTAAGAATCGGATGCTCAAAATCAATAGCGCCAAACATCCTGTAATCTTTTACATTCGCTTCTTCACTGTCGATTTTATCCAGCCCTGCAAGTTCTGAAATAACAGAAGCCGTCTCTGCGGATTTCATAGCGAGCAGGATTGTTCCGCCTGATTCGAGTTTGCCACGAAGAAGTTTTATTTGCTCGGGTTTTAAGTTATCTGTCACAACAATAAACTGCGCATTTTTAATATCCTGTTCTTTAAGAGCAAAATCGGTTGAAGGGCATATTATATTGAAACTCAGCGTGCTTGTTTTTTGGAAAGCGTGCTCTATATAATAAAGCATCTGTTTGGGATTTTCCGAGGCGTCGGTTCCGAGATAAAGAATATTTATCTGCTGAACCATGTTCGGAGCAAGGTAAAGGGTATTATCATAATCCTGTCCATCACCTGAAAGAAGAAGCTTACGTCCAGTTACTTCGTTAGGTCCCGCCGGCAAATCAGTCACGACACTCTCTCCCGGCGGCACATATATAGAATCGGGCTTATTAGAATAATTAAGTGGTTTAAAATCTGTCCAGCTTAGTTGGAACCTTTCTGCAGAAGCATCAGATGAATTTGTAATTCTGACCCTGAGTTGTTCGTTAGGGTCGGATTGAGTCGTATAATTGCTGCTTGCCATAACCTGCATAGCCGCGTTCGTTGTCTTTTTGGCGACGACAGGCTTGACTATTAATTCGGTATTTTCCGGCCATTCGTAGGTATGCAGTGCATCTATGTCACTGCCTTGCTGCAAATCGCTGATAAGAATAACCTGGCGTTCGTTAATAAGCAGTTTATCGTTGATTTCGTCATCCTCGATTGCTTCTGCGGCACTAATCATCGCGTTGCCAAGATTGGTTGAAGCCCATGTAGGCGACAGTTTGCTAATTTCATCTTTTACCACTGTCACTCGCTGCGCCGGCTCAAGCTCGCTCCACATCTCGAAACCTGAAAGTGTGCGTGTGTTTTTATCAAAGCTCATAACGCAGAGCCTGTCTGTCGGTTTAAGGTCATTCAGAACCGATTGAGCCTGGTCGGTTGCCTGTTTCCAGAGGTCTTCTCTCCTCATGGAAGCGCTCGTATCAATTAATAATACAACTCTTTTGCCTATGCCCGCGGTAGTGTCCTTGCCTGGCTTTTCGAGGAAAGGACGCGAAAAAGCAATTGCAAGAAGACAGATAATCAGGCATCTTAAAGCTAAAAGCAGCAGGTTTTCAGGCCGGCTGCGATTCTTGAATCTTGGTATAGTCGTACGCAAAAACATCAGCGAGCTGAATGTTATGCGTTTACGCGTGTGACGGCGAATCATATGCAGTATGATAGGCAGACTAATTGCCGCTATGCCTGCCAGAAACAATGGATAAAGAAAACTCATACTCCTGTACTCCTGACTGATGAGCCGCCTTGTCGTCTGACCTGTTTTCTACGATGCATCCTGTCATGCAGGAATTCGAGCAGCGCCAGGTCGAATGGACGGTTTGTTGCGAAAAGGTGATAATCAATTCCGAGATTGCGGCAAATAGTTTTTATCGAAGCCATGTGATTCTGTAACTTACCTGAATAATCTTTTTTTGCAGCCGGCGGATCAACGTAAAAAGTTTTACCTGTTTCTATGTCCTCGAAAAGTGCAGGTGTATTGAAGTCGAAGTCCAGTTCCTCCGGGTCCAGAACGTTAAACAGGACTACATCGTGTCCATTAGCGCGAAGATAGTTCAAGTCTATCTCGAGTTTTTCAATCGAAGTCAATAAATCGGACATCAAAATAATAAGTCCTCTTCTATGAAGCGCTTCTGCAATACGTTTGAGCGGAGGGCTAAGATCAGTAGAGCTTCCTTCGGGTGTAGTTTCCAGGGTCAGCATAATACGATGTAAATATCCCGGCCTGTTGCGGGGAGGTAAATATTGCCTGATTCGACTGTCAAACGTAGCAAGCCCGACTGCATCTCCCTGTGTAAATAAAAAATAAGCCAGCGTTGCAGCCAGTGTTCCGGCGTATTGTGCTTTTGAATAGCCTACAGTGCCATAACCCATGGATTTGCTGTGATCTACTAAAAGATGGCATCGCAGGTTTGTCTCATCCTCGAATTTCTTGATGTAAAACCTGTCGCTTCGTGCATAGAGTCTCCAATCGATATGACGAGGGTCGTCGCCAGGAGTATATTGCCTGTATTCAGTGAACTCCACAGAAAAGCCGTGATAGGGACTTCGATGGATTCCCTTCCAGAATCCCTCTACGATTACCCTTGCTCGCAGCTCCATCGATTTGATTTTCATCAGCGTAACAGGGTCTATCATGCCCTTAGCCTGGCTCTCCTGGCTGTTTATACGGGATTCAATTACTCTTTTTTTCATTTAATGCTGCTTTCCTTGACTGAATTGAGAAGGCGATCAACCATGCTTTCGACTGTTACTCCTTCAGCTTCTGCACGATAATTAATCAAAATACGATGCCTGAGAACCGGGTAGGCCAGCGCCCTGATGTCATCGAAGTTGACATGTGACCTGCCATGAAGCAGTGCTCTTGCCTTGCTCCCCAGTATCATGTATTGCGATGCTCGCAGACCTGCTCCCCATGTAACCCATTCATTTACGAAAGATAACGGGTTTGTTTTTGCAGGTCGTGAAGCAGCCGCTATTCTTACTGCATATCGTACTACATCCTCGGCTACGGGAACTTTACGCACTACATCATGAAACCGAAGCAAATCTTCGCCTGTAAATATCTGTTTTATAGGCTCAGGATCTGTAGTCGTAGTCTGTTTAACCACTGCAACTTCCTGGTCTTCGGGAAGGTAATCGATCCAGACATTGAACATGAACCTGTCTAATTGCGCTTCAGGCAGTGGATAAGTGCCTTCCATTTCGATTGGATTCTGTGTCGCGAAGACGTAGAAAGGCTCGCTAAGTGCATGACAGACTCCGACAGCCGTGACGTGATGCTCCTGCATCGCTTCGAGCAGCGCCGCCTGCGTTTTCGGCGGCGTGCGGTTAATCTCATCGGCAAGAATCATATTTGCGAATACAGGTCCTTTTACGAATACCATCTTTCGCTCATGCTCGGTTTCCTGGAGGATTTCCGTGCCGGTTATATCAGCGGGCATAAGGTCCGGTGTGAACTGGATACGCTGAAATTGCAAATGAAAAAGCTGAGCGAGAGATTTAACCAGAAGCGTTTTGGCTAGTCCCGGTGCGCCTGTAATAAGACAATGTCCACCGGAAAGCAC
>CAYSHS010000278.1:0-4933 GCA_964430845.1 uncultured Pirellulales bacterium
AGCAGAAATTGAGTGCCGCGGGGCTTCTTGATAGAAATATGACCATCAAAATCGGCCAAATGTTACGGGCCGATGCATTTATAATTCTCTCTATGGAAAGTCAGAGCCGGGAATCCGGCGACTTGGTTCGTGTGCGGATTGCGGAAACCGCACACGGATTGAGATTACTGGACAGCTACGAGCACTCGGATAGTAATTCAGTTAAAAACATAGTTCAGAAATTAGATGGCGTACTTAATAAAATAAGCCAGCCAGATGAAAATTTGATTCCGGTTGGCATAGTTGATATTCACCGTGTCCAGCTTGGTGAGCAATATAAAATGCTCGAGCGAACTTTACCAACAATGCTTTCTATACGATTGAGCCTTGAGCCGCAGATTATTATGCTCGAACGAGAAGACTTAAAAGTATTACTCGATGAGAAATTACGAACCGAAGGCGAAGATTCAGAGTTCTGGAACTCGGCGATTTTAATTGACGGCTATTTACAACCTCATAACGGCAACCTTGAAATGAAACTCCAGTTAGAACAGGCAACTGGCGGTGAAATATTGTCTTTATCTATTCCTGTAGAACCTAATGAGGCAGTTGTAGCAATTGATAAGGCCGCAACAGAAATTATCGAGAAGTTGCAGGATGCTCCGCCAAAAGTAAAATGGAACTCAGCACAGGAAGCAGAACAATTTTATAAGCAAGGCCAATTGCTCAATAATCATAAACTATACGAAGAAGCTATGCCACTTTTCGAAACCGCTCATGCCCTCCAACCTGAAAATGTCTACTACACAGGAGCTTTGTTTGAAAGAGTATGGAAAGTTCGAAACAAGATTGAAGAAACAATAATAAGTAACAAAATCGGTATATCTACATATAAAGAACCTGGAAAGTGTCCTTATACTGATATGGAAATCGTTAACATGGTTTCAACTCTGGTTCGTCAAATACGCGATGGTTATGCGCAACGTCATATTTCCGCAAGACAAATATATGGCAATTGGTCAGATATGCTTGGGTGCGATCCAACGAGAACTTATGAATATTTTGTAAGCCCTGTATCGGTTTCAACAACACAAATCAGGCAAATCAATCGAGAAAACAGGAAAATCTGGGTCAAGACATATAACGACGCATTAAGAAAAGATTCTCTTAGTGATAATTACCCTCCAATGAATAATTTTATAGCGGCGAGATTGGTTTGGCTAAGCACAGATGATCCTAATGAGTTGGTTAATAATCTTAAAAAAGCTTTCACTGAGTATATAATGCCTCCTGAGCTTGGGGGGAAAGTTGAATCATATTCAGAGCGGAAATTTATATACCAACAGGTTTTTCTCTACTGTAGTGATTATTTTTCTGCAGAATTTATTGATCGTCATACTTTTTTGAAAAACTCAGGAGATATTTTTTCTAAACTCTGGCGTAAATATACAGAGGAAATGGCTTCAGTTAACTACCCTTTAGTTAATATTGGAAATAAGTTTCTTCTTTTTGGTTTTCAGGAAGCACTTGAAGATATAAGGAAAGAAATAAATGATCCTAAATGGACAGGTAGTAATTATGCGTTTGAAGCAACTGAAAAGATATTATATACTATAACATCTCTATTAGAAAGAAGAAAAATAGATGTAGAAAACATGTTAGATATATTTGAGGAATTTTGTGGTTACCTTATAGATAACAATGATATTGACGGCCTATCTTCGCTTCTTACGATTCATGGTAACGGTCCGTTTCCAAGTGTGAATGAATTAATTGAAAAAAATACGGTATTTAATGATCAGAGTATTGTTTGGAGATTACGTACTCCTTCTGCTCCGGAATTAGAAACAAGATTTAGACTATATGAAAGATATTATTTATTACTACAACGTATTTCTGAAGTACTTCAAACAGACAAAAGTAATAAACAAACCTTAACGGCTATTAACAACATCAGAGGTATTCAGGTAGAAATCGAAAGAAAGTTTCCTAAGTTAGCTCCCAATAAAGAAAAAGATATTTCTGTAACGATGCTTCTTAAAGAAAAGGACTGGCTAAGAGATTCTATGATACCACATAGTGCTCTATTTGCTGTACGCTGGCTTCGTATAGAAGTTCAAAATGAAATGATCTGGATAGCAATGGAGGTGGATGATAAGCAAGCATATAAAATGACCGGCAATATAGGGCTTATTGGAATTAACCTTAAAAAACAAGAACTGTATTCGTTATGGCAATCTACATTATCTTCTTACAGAGTTACCGACTTAATTGTCGAAGATGAAGTTAGTTATATTTCTTTGTATAAAGGCGGGATTCTGGAATTTCCAGGTAGTCAGAAAGAAGGACAAAAAAATATCGACAATCCCAAAATATATAGCGATAAGAATGGTTTGCCATCTAATTTAATAACATCTATAATTAAGCATTTGGGCAAATTATGGGTTGCTTATGGAGGAAGAGAGGAGGAAAGCGGATTAGGTTTATATGACCCTAATACAGGAAATTGGGAAACAATATTTTGCAGTACATTAAAAGATAATACTCCATTTAATAGTAAACCTTATATGATAAATAATCTTACACCTGTTGATTCTGATAAGTTATTATTTTACACATCTGATATTGGACAACAGGATCTTTGGAAATTTAATACTAATGCTAAGGAACTGAAATACATTGGGCCTATAGGACGTCAAAATGAGCCTTCTGCTTATTTCAGTTATTTGGGTGAAAAAATGCTTGTTTCATCTTATATGGTATTATTGGAATTTGATATTGATTCAAATAACATGAAATTATTATATGGAGATATATATTGGTTGCGAAAGCAATTTATGGATAGAAATCTTGTTCCGCCAGATTTTGATTTTGGTACATCTAATCCAAATCTGCTAAGAGGAATTAATTTCAGTTCGCATGTATATCAGGGTGCTCTCGATTTGCCATCAAGTGCGATATATGAAGGTAAAATCTGGGCAAGATTGGGTCCAAACCAGATTGCCATCATTGAAAAAGGCAAGCGCTTTGAAGAGGCTGAAATTATTGATAATAATTTACTTGATGGTGAGCCTGTGCATAGGTTTGTTAGTACACCGTATGGTCTTGTTGCTATTGGCGAGGGAATTGTCGGATTGATTGAAACTGAAGATTAAATTTGAGATTGGCGGATTTTTGATTATGAAAGCAACAAAAATATTTCGAGTTTATTTTTTGATTGTTTTAATTTTTTGTTCTGTTTTGGCCGCTCAGGAAAACAATGAAATTCAACAAGATACTCGTATAGCTGTAATTGATGTTGGCTCTGAAAGGACTCCGGATTCATTTTCGCAATTTCTATGGACTCAGATAGCCGAGACTCCCAACATAACGCTCGTCGAACGCGAGCAAATAAATAAAATCCTGAAAGAACAAACGCTGAATCTTCAATTTGGTGATGATTCTGACACGGAACACTTTGTAAAAGCGGGAGAAATATTAGGTGCGGATTACCTGCTAATGTTCGAATCAGGTGATTCCGCTCAGGGGCAAATTCCGGTTCGATTCCGTCTTGTGGAAACTCGATACGGCATGAAATTCTGGGATTACGCCCTTCTGCTCGACAAAGATGAAAAAAATCACCAGACAAAAGCGAAAGAAATCTCCGAAACTATTGTTACCAGGCTTCAGGCAAAAAACAAATATGGCAACTTTACATATGTCGCGATAGGAGCGTTTCGCAGTGAGGAACTTTCGCGAAACTGGAACTGGATTTCCGATGAATTAGCCGCAGGTATTGAGCAAAAACTGGTAAATCAACCATCGATAGTATTATTGGAAAGACGAAGAACAAGGCCGCTCATGAATGAACGTGACCTTGTGGAAGGTTTGCCTGAAACACTTAGAAGTTCGGCTGTTTTTATTGATGGAAGCTATCGACTGGATCGACAGAAAAATGACAAAACAATTTCAGTAACATTTTACGGATACTCAAAGAACGAAAAAGTATTTACAATAAATATTGAAGGTTCATCAGATAATATAAGAGAATTATCACAAAGAGCTTCTATTGCTATAACAGAAAATCTGAATATCAAACATGAAAAAGTCGCGATGGACCCTGCTAAAGAAGCCACACTGTTGGTAGAACAGGCGAAATCTTTCGAGGCATTTGAAGATTATCGACGAGCAGTTTCTCTTTATGAGACTGCTCTTGCAATAGATCCATATTCAATTGATTCAATAATGAGTCTTCTATTAATTGTAGATTACTTTTCAAGAGACTTTGGATTTTCTGAAATAAAAGGTGAAAAACGCGAATTGTATAAACACGAAATAGTGTCTCTCTATCTCAACAATGTTGTAATAGTAAAACAATTATCTCAAAACTATTCTGAGTTCAAGATCAAATATGGAACAAATCTTCGCCCTGTGCATTCTTGGAGTTCAATTATCCATTCTGCCTGTTATGTTTTCGATTATCCATCCCGTATTTATCGTATGCTTGGCAACCATGAAGATACTCTCGATATTTTAAGAACTCTTCAGATATCTCTCTACGAACTCTACCCATCATTTCTTGATATGGTAAAAAAAGAAAATGATAACCATTCATATGCTCAAACCATTCAAATGTTTCTGTCTTCAGGCTACTGGTGGGCTTTATCACCCCAGGAATATCTTAATAATGTTAAGAAATGGCTTGAACTTACTATAAATCAAGGACCAAACTGGTTTTTTAACTTACATCAATATACTTATAATTTTGATGGCTGTCCTATTTGGGCTGACAGAAACGAAAATACTGAAATTTATCTAAGTTTCCTGGATAAATTGTCAAAACATTCCAATCCACTTATAAGAGCATGCGCATACCAGGCTTTTACTGAGTATTATACTGACCATAACAATGAAATGGTATCAAAATATTACAATAGTTTTATTGATACTATAGTAAATGAAGTTATACCAGCTT
>CAYSHS010000279.1:0-4913 GCA_964430845.1 uncultured Pirellulales bacterium
GATACAGTTCGCAATGACTATATCTGGGTAAGCGGCTGCTGGCGAATTCCCTCCTCGAATATGTCGTGGGTGCCCGGCTACTGGAATAAGGTTAACGATGGCTGGCAGTGGGTGCCGGGATTTTGGATTCCGACTTCCAGGGCATCGCAGATGGAGTATCTCCCGAAGCCTCCGGAGCTGACAAATACCGAGCCTCCTGCTGTTTCAACAGCAAGCGACCAGATTTGGGTGCCCCCATGTTATTACTGGAGGAGCAATCAGTATATTCTCAGAAACGGCTATTGGCTTACGCCGTATGATAACTGGGTCTGGATTCCTTCTCATTATACATGGACACCTTACGGCTACGTATTTGTTTCCGGCTACTGGGACTATGTCTTAACAACACGTGGAGTTTTGTATGCTCCTGTATATTTCCCGAGGCGTTTTTACCGGAGACCTGCATATACTTACTCGCTCAGCGTTGTTGTTGATGTAGGCAATTTGCAGTTCAGCCTGTTCAGCTATCCGCGTTATTGTCACTATTTCTTTGGCGATTATTACAGTGATGTTTATTTGAGTCTCGGCATTTACCCATGGTTCGAGTTCCGGACTCGTCATACATGGTACGACCCCATCTACGAATATGACTACTGGCATTACAGCAGAACAATCCCTCATTGGGACGAGCATATCCGGCGGGAATATGACCTGCGCCGAAGTGATGTAAGTTTGCGTCCTCCCGGTACGTATCGCGAGCTTGAAACCAGGCTGGCAAGAACACCCGGCAGGCAGAGGGACGAGTTTCGAATGGTCGAGCCGCTAAGAGACCACATTGAAAACAACAGGACTACACTACAGTTTTCCCGAATGAATAATCGACAGCAGCAGGGGATTGTGAGCCATTCGAATGAAGTGGATAATTTCCGACGCGAAAGAAGCCGGATTGAGAATATGCAGTCAGTTCAGGAAAGAAGCCGGCCTTCAAGGCAGCCGGGGACCTCGGAACAAAGAGCTCCCGGAAGAATACAGGGTATTCCAGGTGCACCTTCCGGGCGAATTGGTGGGGAGAGCAGGTCAGGTGAATCTGTAATGTCGAGTCGAAATGGAGAATTATCTTCAAGACCGGCAGCGGTAAATCGCAAATCTTCAGAAAGGATGGATTTTCCCAAATCACCTGTTACAGGAAGAAGCACCGGGGGCCTGGGAAACTTGTTCAGGAGTAACAGTAATAAATCGCCTTCTCGACCTGAAACGGAGAGTAGAGTCGAGCGCAGGTGAAGTTTAGTAATTTCTTAACTGAACTTTTGCAAAAGTTCAGTTAAGATTTGTTTTTCAGCAGCCGGAATTTTTATTCCGGCTGCCTTCGAACACCCCTGCTTTTTATGTATTCATCCCTGCTCAATTTTTTAAAATCCGTTTTAGCTTTCTCTTTTTAGTCCTCTAAAACAGTCAGCCTAACCGCTTTAACATTTCAATATGTCTTTTTATAACATGAGCGGCAAAAATCTGAAAATAGGGAAAAAACTTAATATAGATAAGGATAATACCTAACAAATTTGCAGAATGGTGATTATTTGACGTTCATCTTCGAATGGATTCCTCATATCTGCCTTTTTTATAAGCAATTATGACACACTCTAATTTTTATTTTGCTCCCACCAGGATTTTACGTCTTCGATGATTTGCTCTCTCAAATTTTCACTTGCAGTCGATAAATAGCTTCCACGAGTAGTGCGAAAATCGAATTTTTTATCTGCAATCGACTCGATAATCTCCAAAGCGACATCGCAATTGCGAAGAACAACACCGCCGTTCATTGCTTGTCCGACAGAGCGTGTCGGTCTTTGATCTTCCAATAACGCAATCATGGCCGGCACCACTATCGCTCCCATTTTCCTCAAAGCAACAGCGGCACTATCAGGATCACTCAAATCACTAAGAACATGGCATTTTCCGGGAACAGTTATTTCCTGTTCTGAAACGTCGCGCAGCTTGTATATGTAATAATTTATCTTCTCCTGAGTAGAAAGTTTCTGAATATCCTCCGGCGCGACAAAGTTCTTGTCCTCTTGTGCCATTTTGTCTAACTGCTCACCTAATTCAGCACATATTTTACCTGTATTAGTGAGCGGATATAACTTTCCGGCTGATGAAAACTGCTTTGCGACTTCAGCTCTTTCGGCTCCTTCATGCAGGAATTTGCCGGCATCGAGATACGCACTAAATGCTTCATTATCAAGTTTCGTTCGCGGCCAATTGTAAAAGTAATCGAATTCCGGCCTTATCATGTTTATGAAAGTGGGACCACTGTCATAATAAAGAAACCATTTATTTTCCGAGCGGACAAAATAATAAATGAAGGATTCATCCTTTAAGCTCGTTTGGGCAACGGCACTGTCTTCATGAATTTCTATGTCGGCAATTTCTGTAATATCATTTCCGCGAGAACCAAGTGTTTTTCTATCGTTCGCCAATCTTCGAAGCAAGCTCGGAAAATTAAAATCAGTAACTTCAACAAGCCTGCTATAATACAATTCACTTATCTTTTTCGCGTCATTCGTGTCAACCGCCCGCCATAAATCTGCGACAATATTTTCTATTTGTTCTTTATCTTCTTCATCTATAGCCTGCGTGTCGGTTTTGTTCAGTCTTCTTTCGGATTGAGCCTGAGCATACTGACCGAGCCTGTACATCCATGAACCGGCCTGGGCTTCCGAGAAGTCACCGGTTATTGTCACCTCGTGCATTATTCGAGAAATCTTTGAAACAAAAATCACCTTACCGTCTCCGACAATAGCAAGGTATTTTCCAACATTATTATTAGTCAAGGAAGACAACAGGTGCTCACCGTACTCGTCTAACCTTGAAGAAACAGAATAATACCTGTTAGTAACATTATCTTCTCTATTCCTGTTTGCGCGACTCATGGACCAACTGCCATCGTCAAGTATAATTTCCTCTGCTTTGTTGGATGCTAATACGTACAGCTTTTCCCTGTATTTTTGTTTGATAAACGAGTTGCTATCTAAGTTATCATCAAGCTCAAGCCAGATATAATCGTTAGATGGCATTTCAGCGTTCGGACCATTTTGCTCCAAAGCCTGTAAATATTTCCCAACCTCCTGCGGCGTCATACCAATCGGATGGCCGCTGGAGCCGGGCGCTTCAGGAATTATCCGGAAATCAAGTTTGTCTGTGACTTGAGCAAATGAGACCGGCTTAGATATAAATTTGCTGTCAGGATATTGTTCCTGCAAACTCTTCAAATATCTTTCTGCTGATTCCGAAGTATTCAAGATGGCAACACTGCTGACTCTCCATACCTTATAACTAAAATTGAGAAAGATGAAGACATAATTGTCGTAAGATGAGAGATTGTCGATATCGAAGCATACAGCGAAGGCCATAGATTCTTTTTGATTTGTATATACATCAATAACCTTAAGTTTCTTAAAATTGGGAAGCTGTATTAATTTCTCAAATTTTTCCTGCCAGTCTGTGATATTATTTTCTATGCTTTTTTTCACAAGTCGTTCATCATCATTCTGCAAAGCGAGAAGTAACTGCTCAGCAATTTGCCTGGTGTTTGCATAATTTGGTTCGGAAGCATTTACAAGTTTCAGGAATTCCTTATGATATTCAGTCCATGAACCGCCGCCGCGATAATCCAAATTTTCTTTAACTGCATTTATAACTCGCTCGTCAACTGGCTTGGGTACATTTTCCCAGTTATCTATATATTGACGGATAAGGTAAATCTGTCCTATATTCTCTGAAGACGCAGGCTGCATTTCTTCAAGTTTATCGACAATAGCCGGAACTGCAGGCTCACCGAGGCGTATTAACGCCCAGCCTGCGCTCGGCGTTGTACTGAGCATGGACTTTAATGAATCTATCGATGTCTCACCATTGAGTTTGAACAAAGCCTCCACTATGGCATCGTTAACCTGCCGATTTTTTTGTTCAGGTTTTTTTGCCAATTCCTTAATAAGATAAGAAAAATCCGGCGGCGCAATATCAGCAAAAGCCTTTACGGCCGCTGCCTGTACACGGGTAGTTTTTTCATTTGATAACGATGGATCGCTTGCTCTCTGTCTGACACTCGTAAGCTCCCAAATTTTACTCCATTGAGAATCATCCCGAACATACGCCAATATCTCAAGAGCGGCTACGATAACTTCTCGATTATATCTGTCAGTATCTTTGATGATTTCTCTGCAAACAGGTATAAACCTGTGATAATCGAGAATTTGTTCACCTGCTGCAACTTTATCGCCCTTCGCCGCCTGGAGTTTACTTCTAAGCTGATAGGCAACGTTGACTTTTTCAGAATCCGGGTTTATAGTCAGTTTTTTGAGCAAATCTTCCTGTGTATATAGTTGCATAATAAAATTAATTAAAGAGGCGTAAGGCTCCGGATTCCGGTCGTGACACCATGCTTTTTGGATTTTGCCATTACGTTCCAGTGTCATATCTATTCGCGTAGCATCGGTATAGCCAGGCTCTATATTTGCACCGGCTTGAGTTAGCCATTTTGTGTCTTTAAGTAACTTATTCAACTGGTCTATATGAAATTGTCTCAAATAAAAAGTTGTTTTATAAAGTTCAGGAATGTTTGTGCCGCTTCCCACTGAAAAGTTTACTATACCATTTCCATTAATCTTAAATATAGGATTAGGATGTATCGACCATGTGCTGGACAATTCGATTGTCAGGTTATTAAAATCAGCGGGAGTTTGCGGAATTCCCAACTCGAGGAAAATAAGCTGGGTTAGTTTTATTTCCTGATTGATTTCCAGCTCCCAGTGTTCAAGAATATTATTCGGCTCATTATTTTTGTAGATGTCTCCTTCGAGTTCGAGTTTTACTGGATACGTGCCCGGCTTGAGTTTTTCCAGTCCTTCAACTTCTTCCGGTCGTAGTATTATTCC
>CAYSHS010000280.1:0-4894 GCA_964430845.1 uncultured Pirellulales bacterium
GTACGCTGAATCAGATTGGTCGGAAGCGAATCGGCCGTCGCAATTAAAATAACTCCCTCACGTATAGTATAGCTGATTTTATACTGTTCATTTGAAAGACCTGATAATAAGACATCGAGAGCAGCACGAATTTTGATATCTCTCAATGGTTCCATACCAGCAGGAGTAGTTGGTGTCATATTAGCTTTTTCGGATAGAACTCGCCAGTTGGGTTGTATCTGGAGCGGCGGCTCTGTGAGCTTCTGAAATTCTTCTATGACTTTTTCGAATGTCATATCAGGAATTATATGTGAAAGGTCAACGATTTGTTCCAACTGGCTATAAACAGCCTCATCTTTTTCATCCAATAAAGGTTTATCCATTCTATTTCTGTTGATTAATTCTCTCCAATTTTGAGGATAAGTAACTATTTCTGTATAAGGAAGCTTTGCTTGTTCTTCTTGTGGTTTTTCCTGCTCTGTAACAGGTTGAGTGTTTTCAGAAGTGTTAATGATAAATTCACCAGCCGGAGGACCGATTATGTCTTCTTCATCGTTATTATCAACAATCGTACGGGGAAGTGTTCTCGTTTGTCCAGATTTTATGATAGTAGGTTTTACCATGACGATGAGATTCTTTTTCTCTTTAGCAGATTCCGGATTATTTGAGTCAGGTTTTACTTCTCCCATATTAGCGATGAATGTATTGTCCTGTATAATTAATATTTTTGATGTAAATTCTCTTAGTGAAATTAACGGAACCTTATCTTTATGATTTTCATCATATGGCCGTTCTTCATAACCGGCTATAAAACTGTTTTCCAGCGTGTACTCCAAAATAATATCGTTTTTATCAGGAACCACATGCGGCGTGAATGTGCCCGTAAAACCTACACCTCTTTGCTCTATAATAGGAACAGAAATTTCATTAAGATTGTCTGGTTCTGTATAGCCGGTGACATAGGCAATTTTTGATATTTTTGAGAATGTTGCGGATTCATTATCCAAAGCAAGCAATGCCGGTCGAGCAAGCATCTTTATATTCTCGTTTTTCTCGTTAAACAGAGTGTCAATTTGAGAATCATCAAAAATTGCTGTTGGTAAAAGTGACAATACATTTCGATTCCATAATCCGCCTATTGGAAGTGGAACATCTTTGAGCAGTTCTTTTAGAGTTGCTTCTTCATTAAGATATTTTTCATTTACTTCCAAAAGCTTCATTTCAATTTGAACTTGTTTTCTATCTTCTGTTGGATTGTTATTCAGTTCCTGGAGTGGAGATATATTTTTGAATATTATCTGATTAAGTTTTTCTCGGAGTTCGTTAGATGAAACATTTCTATCGATATCTATGTCAATATTAATACCTGACAAATAAATATAATGTGGGTACTTATCACCTGGGGTAGTAGCTTGTCTTTGACCATCGATATGGTCCTGAATTGTTACACTTATCAAGCAGCTTTCAGGTGTGTTCAGGATTCCATGTGGATTGGCTTTGCTTGATAAGCCCATGTCTTTTTCAAAGTCAAGGCTGAAACGTTTATTTTGATAGTTGGATATTTTAACGTTTGCGCTGAAACCTTTAAGAGCGGGGTAATCTGTTTCAATCTCGGCTATATCATTCTTAATCGAATTTAAAATCTTTATAGATAATTCTGAAATTTCATTATGTTCAAATTGTGTTTTGGGTTGATTTTCCAATTCATTTTGCTTTTGTACAAGCTGAGTATTTTCAGATGTGTTAATAATAAATTCACCAGCCGGAGGACCTATCATATCTGTTTTATTGCTATCATCAACATTGTTTTGAGTATCCGTTTGTTCTGATGGAACAATAGTTGGTTCGAGCATCACAAGAAGTATCTTTGTTCCTTGTGAGTCTGGTTCTTTTTTAGGAGCGATGCCTCCAACTTTTAAGAGTGTTATTTTCCCAGCCGGAACCGAAACACTGGTTGCTATTTCTGATTGACTGAAAATAGGAACGTCCGCTTTATATTTACCATTGAAAACTTGTTCTTCAGTGCCTAAAGTTTGTATATTTTCAATTTTTAATTCCATGACAATATTTTTATTGTCAGAAGTTAAATGAGGCCTGAATGTGCTGGTTATACCTATGTCCCTGTGCGAAATTATTGGGACAGCTTTTTCACCAGAATTCTCAGGTTCTGTAAAACCTGTGATGTATGGCTGATCAGTAACAATCGGAATAGAAACTTGTTCGTTATTAGTAACAAGTACCGGGAACGAAAGCATTACTTTTGAATCTCTGCTTTTTTGCATTGCTTGAAGAATGGCCGCTTGCTGAGAATCATCGAGCGTAACATTTCTCCACGAATTCGGATCCGCGGTGTTTGTTATATTGAGAATATCTTTAAAAGCTTTTTTTCTCAGAAAAGCATTAGTAACTTCCAAATACTTTACATTAATAAGTACCTGTTTCTTGCTAACGAGATAATTCTGATACTTTTCGTATTTATCGAAAACTACTCGACCATCAAGGAAAAGGAAATTTGTGCTATTGTAATCCTTAAGCTTGTAATCGAATGCTATCGGGATATTAGCTGCGTTCGGTCGGTTTATAGTTCCTTCGCCGATATATTTAATATTTCCAAGAATCCATTGGAATACCTGCTCATCGCTAAGATATGGTTTCAACACATCAAGCGTTTCAGGTAGATTACCTTTATTATCATCCGCATACATAGCCACTGCAAGACCGAGAAGTTTCATATTTTGGGCGGATATTACTCTTTCAGATTGGCTCTGGTCGTTAGAATTCTTGCTGACAAAAGCGGCGGCGGATTTTATTATTTCATTAATCTTCTTTTCGAGTTCCGGATTTTTGGGATTATCTGTGATTACTATTGCAAGAACTAATTCAGAATTACTTAGAATATACTGGCTGGAATTCATATAAGGACTATCAGCTATATCACGCTTGATATGAATATAACAGCCGTTCTTGTCGCACCAATCTGTACTTCCGGGAGCATAGCCCGCAATAGCCGCGTGATTATATGTTATGCTTGTACCTGTGATTTCCTTGCCGTTAAGTAATCGGTTCGCCTGGACCTTTTCTTTGTCCCAGTCTGCGAGTTGCGGATAATTGTTTTTAATTTTTTGTATTTCACTATCAATTTGCGAGAGAAATGTACTAAGAATTTGTTCTTTCTCTGTATTGAAGTTCTTTACTGAAATATTTTTAAATTCGGCCCATTCATACGACTTTCCGTCAATTGCAAATCCAAGTTTCAGGTTAATACTTTCCTGATTCAACTTAACGAACATTCCAATTGATTTTATATCGCGGACATACTCTCCATTTTTGCTTCTTCTTCCTGTCCACCAGATAAAATCCTCTTTGTCTGTTTTAACCTGCGCTTCCCATGCAGGCTCGTTAAAATCTCCCGTAATTCTGAATGCAAATTGAATCGGGATAGAATCTATCATATGATTGCTAAGAATACTTAAAATACTGACGTCATAAGGAGGATTTTCCAACAATTTGCCATCCGGCTGGTACCACTTTTTCCCTTCACCTGGATATTCACACATTCCGATTAATTCCACCGTCGCACCGGAAGGAAGTGTCTTTTTATATTCAGAATTTTGTGCTGTTTTATCCAAAGACATTTTTATAGTTTCTTCTATTTCTTTAATTGGGAATTTGCCTGTTATAACTTTTGAATTATCGTTTTTGGGATCAGTAGCGGCAAAAAAGAAATATTCATCATCTAAATAACTGAGGTCTTCTCTTAATTGCTTCCATCCTTGTTCGGGGTTTTTAAGCAGCCGATATCGTAAAAACTTTCCCAGTATCGAATGTAATAACGAATCATTGAAAAATCCCTGCTTTAACTGAACTATCTTTGCAGTTGCGTCTTTGGAAATTTCACGACTCAAAGTATTAATTTGTTGATCGAACTCCTTGATCTCATCATTCCAGATTCTTATATTTTTAAGTCCATCCGGAATTAATTCGTCATTTGCAATTTTATAATATATTTCCGCTCCGGGAGAATCTGCATGGCTGAACCAGCCAAGACCGTTTTCCCAAATATCTTCGTACTTGATCAAATCGTCAATACCATCTTTGTCAACATCTCTGATGCTGGATATTTGCCCGATATTTTTAAGAGAACCGTTCGATTCAAAGCGGATAATATACCACGGTTTTGCATTCCATGCGTTACCGCCGCTGGGATTCGCTATACACAGAGTCAAAGGTTCTGCCTCAATGATTTTGTATCCTGTTTTTGCTTTAAACATAGGCTCAAATAATGCGCTGTCAATGTTCAGTATTAATTCCTTTTCTGATTCTGAACTTTTAATAACTATAACAAACTCAGGAATTTCACCGTAGCCATCTTTTTTCTTATGGAGTTCAAGAACAACTGTTTTATCCGTAGCAGAAATAGTCTGTGAATCCTGAAATTCGTATGCCTGTGGGAAAAGATTATTTATGTTTTCTGATTTAGATTTATCGTTATCCTTAATAAGTTTGTAACGGATTTTGACGGAATGTAACTGGTTTTCTCTTTTTGTTTCGAGGATTTGGAGGATGCCCCTGTGATCGAGCGTTTGGAATAAATATGTTGCGGGTAGGTCACCTTCTGCGGTCATAAGCGGATTCTGGCCGGGAGGGGTATTGTCGAAGGCTTCGTTACATGCTTTGACAGTGATATTGTCCCATCGCTTGTTGCTTACGGGAATAATCTCGCAATACAAAGTGCTTAAGCCGCATAAATCGGTATTCTTCGTTAAATCGCCTTCTGTTGCAACAGATACGTCTATGCCATTTTGCTCGAACCAGTCGTCATTATCACTGTCACGAAGTAAATCTTTTGGCATATCGAAAAGCTTGCCCGTATCCAAGTCGATAAAACAGTTTTTCGACTCTTTCATACTGTAAA
>CAYSHS010000281.1:0-4894 GCA_964430845.1 uncultured Pirellulales bacterium
TAAAAGTAATATCAGAAATTGTATTAGCAGGCAAATATTATCAGTAAAAAAGAACGCAAAACAAGGTCAGAAGGCAGTGCGGCAGGCAAGTGGAAACCGGGCAGCAGCAGGCTCCTTAATTTCGCGCAGGATTCGTATCTCGAGAGAACATCGCGACCTATATATGCGGTGATTTTTCTGTTTCCATTTATAGTATTTTATGAGTTCGGGACATTTTACTTTAATACAGAGGTCCTGAATAACACGGATAACAGTACTGAGATATCGCAGAAACTTGTTACGGCATTTGTCTGGATGCAGAAATTTCTCGAATCAGTCGGCTTCGGGGGAAAATTCGCATGGGCTGCGCCTCCTTTGGCCGTTATAGTAATATTATTATCTCTTCAAATTACATCCCGCAAACAGTGGAATTTCTGGTTCTACGATTTTTTCCTGATGGTAGTTGAGTGCGTGCTGCTTGCAGTGCCTTTAATTGTCCTGGCATTATTTGTGAACTCGGCAGGCACACATCGTATGCACAGCCAAATAGATATCAGTAATGAAAGGCAGGTTTGTCAGCTTCCGGCCTGCTCGTCGATCGAGAGCAGTAATATGAGCACCCAGTTGGAAGAAAACAATAAAAATATCAAGGAGCCGGTGCAGCCATTGATGGCAAAAATTGTAACGGGAATAGGAGCGGGGATATACGAGGAGTTTGTTTTTCGCCTGATTTTAATATGTATTCTAATGGTATTGTTCCAGGACCTTCTAAGGATGAGTCATACAAATTCCATAGTTCTATCGATACTTATTGCAGCCGCTCTTTTCAGCGCATATCATCATGTTGATTTTTTAAGCGGCAGGCCAAATATCGAGGACCCCTTCAATGTAACAGAGTTTGCCTTTCGTACAATGGCAGGAGTCTATTTTGCTATTCTTTATGCAATTCGGGGTTTTGGCATTACTGCAGGCGTTCATGCTTTTTACAATATTATCGTTGTAACTTTTTTTTCTCACTAACTTAACCCTATAAGTATGCCTGTATCAGCATTTATATTCGAGTGTTGATATTTTTTTCAAAAATTTTATTTTTCTTAGTCGTTGTGATTTCTCGGTTTGCAGAATAATCGTCCTATAAGCAGGTAAAACAGTGGTATCAATGCTGATATTGGGCTTGATTTAGAAAATTGATTTTGGTATAATAAGGGAAAATGAGAAGAGAAAATTTGATATATTGGGATTGATTAAATGGATTCACCGCAAATACATATAGCTGTTGAAGAATTGATGTTCAGCCTGTTTCAAAGACCATTGCATCCGGAGCTTTTCCAGATATATGCAAGCAGGACTCTTAATACTGAAAAATACGAAGCTGTGCTCTGGGTGACCGGATGCACGCACGTAGTAAGCGTTTTTGCAGATGATGTCTGCCTGACGGAAGTAGTAAGCACACCCGGGCAGATGTTACCATCGCGAGGTTTGATAGAACGTTTTCAATTTCGCGGCCCACGAACTCATAAATGCACATTGAGCAGGGGAGTCAGCTATATGACCGACTTCCAGGTAGAAAAAATGAGTGCAAATTTATATCGTCAGAGCCATATCGACCTTGAGCGTTTTGCGAGAAATCGCGGAATTTTCGTGAAGTACCCGGAGCTGGAGGTCGAAAAAATGCAGCCTTTCTGCTATGTCGATTTCGAGGCAAGACAAACAGAGCTTCATATTCATACCTTTGCAGCTTACCCTGACCAGGTCACGATGATTAAAACACAGTCATTGTTCGAATTTCAATAAAATAAAAGATTTCTGCAAAATTGAAGTCAGAATAAATAGAAGTATCAGATTTTCTGCATCTGGACATTCTGCTTTAAGACATCGAGCTTTGTATAGATTTCCTGGCACATTTTGCTGTTCGGGAAATCGTTCATGATTTTCTGGCCTATCACAAGCGCATCAGCCCATCTTCTTTCCGTGACCGCGATAGAGAATTTCATGCCGAGCTTGTGCAGTTTTGTGCGGAAAATATCACTTGCGGCTTCCTGGAGAGCAGATGCTTCGTTGGGAGATAAATAAGAGTCAAGCTCCTTTAAAATTTCGAGACTACGGTCGGTTTCCTGGTTTGTAACAGCGTCATCCCATGCCGCGAGCAGTATCCTTTTTCGCTCCTGTTTTCTTTCGTACAGAACAATCCTCATATTTTTGGCCTGCTCGCTTTCAGGGTGAGCCTTTATCAGTCCTTCTATCTGGGCACTTGCCCTGGCCCATTTAGCTTCATCAATCAATTTTTCGATATGTGCTATAAGCTGACTTACCCTTTCCTGTTCAGTCGCGTTTTGGTATTTTTCCGCCTGCTCCTTCAACTCTACAGCCAGCTCCTCATATTCGGGGAGTTTTTGAATTTCATCGATTATTTCATTGGCGGTGCTGAAATCTCTCGACTGGAGCTTCTCGAAAACAACTTCTCTCAAGGATTGCCTGTCTGCGTCCTTGAAAGCAATGGATTTGACTGCGTCGCTAATCAGGGTAGTCTGGCTGATTTTCCTTAATCCCGAGTGAATTTGTTCGAGGGCTTTTGTAAGCTCTTCGAGCTTGGTACTGTTATCTTCCAGCGCATCAAGTATTTTGATTACTCTCGAAATCATAGTAAGAAGCGCGCCGAGGAAGACAAGAGCGCCGAGAAGCCATATAATCTGGCGATAGAGATATGTTTCAGAAGTCTGGAATTTATCGCTAAAAGATAAAAGTACTGCTATGGTCATGGAAACAGTACAAATAATGACTATATGCCATTTATATCGCTTCATAAATCCATCATTTTCCAAATTCATGGTTTTGCTCCCAAAAAGTGCAGTCCATGACTGATCTCATAACAAATATAATACATTAAAAAACAAGTTTTGTCAATATTTGTAGAAACATATCCCAAAAAAATAAAGCCGTTATATAGTAATAACGGCCTTGTTTGAAAATTTCTAAAAAAATTAACGAAAAATCTATAAATCTACTTCAGGAAAACTTCTATCTATTAGTTTCCCAATATCTCATCAAGAGTAAGATCTCCATTTTCCCATTTAGTTACATCGCCAAGAGTAAGAGCTGGTATTTCAATTGACCAACCCGTTTCATTTCCATACTGGTCTCTTGCCTTTACGCGGAATTTATGTAACTGACCGCCTCTTCCGACCGTAACGGTATAAGTATTTCCAGTAATCCAATCACTGCTGAAGGCTGATTTTGTTGTGCACTGGAAGAGGTATTCCACAGTGCCGCCGCTATCATCGGTAGCTGCAGTTGCAGTCATTACAATATCGACATAGCCAGGTGTATCTGCGTTTGCGACTTCGTGCGGCAAGCCATTTACATCTGCTGTTTCATCCCAAGTCATCGGGTTAGGTGTCGGCGGAGTATGATCTGCAGGCTCTGCCGTGAAGATATAAACCGGATCTGACCATATAGTTACGTTGCCGTATGCATCTCTTGCCCGTACCCTGTAGCCATATTCGGTGTCCGGAGTAAGGTTCGGGTCGGTGTAGTTAGGCTCAGTAATCCAGCCGCTGTCATGTCCGCCAAGCGAAGTGGACAAGGACTGGAAGAAATATTCAACAACGCCGCTAACATCAAAGGCGACGGATGCTTCCAAAGTGATAGAATTCGTATCGGACGTATAGGAAATAATCGCCGGTACTGGTGCCGGTGGTGTATTATCTTTACTGCCGACATAGACTGTGGTTGACCATTCGGTCTTATTTCCCGGCTCACCTGTTCCGTCATCTGGAATACCCGGGAATGCGTCACGTACTCTGACGCGATATCCGTATTCTATATTTGCCGTAAGTCCAGAATCAGTATAAGACCTGCTTGTAATCCAGCCGCTGTCGTTGCAGTTTCCGTAAACACAGTCGAAGTAATATTCGACATCCATACCCCAGTAATCGAACCATGAGTCCAGGGCTTCCTGTGCTGACATGCTAACTGAGGTCCCTGTGATATAAGGTTTAACATCCCACAGACTTGGATTTGGAATTGGTGCTACATCATCTTCTGTACCCAGCCAAATGTAGGCGGTCATAAATGCGGCGTCGGCGGCATCTACTTTACCATCGAAGTTGAAGTCTGCGCCGTGACACCATGCATTTGCTGCCGAACATGTTTCACCGGTAACTAAAATATCATTGAAATCGCTGACATCATTGATATCTATCATGCCATCGGTATAGAGGTCAAATATCTTTTGCGGCTGTGTTGATGGATAATGGAAGCCTATATCCAGCACACCGATATCCGGTCCTTCATCCGTACGAGTCGTATAGATAAACCTTGCTATTCCAAGCAAACTCAAATCATCGCTTCCTGCGTTAACGCACGGGCTGTTTTGGCTTTGACCGGAAATAGTCTGGCTCAAATAGTAATTGCCTTTCGGAGTAACGACAAAGAGCGGGTCATTATCGATATTATGAGTATCTACCTTGCCTGGATTGAGCTTGCAGCCTGTATCGACCCAAATTGCATTTCCGGACGGTTTTATATCGCTGTATGAAATGTACAAGGTCGAAGGTCTTGGGTCATATTCGAACCCTGTACCGACCGCAATTTCGGGTCCCATCAAGGCGTAATTGTCCCAGAAGATACTGTTCGTTACAGTACAAACCGCATGATAAGAGCAATTCAATCCGCCGCCATATCCTTTACCATTTTCGTTAGCATAAGTACCAGGTGCTGTATTGCTTACGAAAGTACAGGATGAAATCAACGGGGCTGACTGCCAGTTCACAGAGATTCCGCCGCCGTCTCTTCCGGCCAGGTTTGATATAATAAGATCATTAATAATCAGAGGCGTGTTCGAATCACCGGCAATGTAAATACCACCACCTGATGCCGCTGCCCTGTTATTGCTTAGCTTACAATCTGTAATCTT
>CAYSHS010000282.1:0-4886 GCA_964430845.1 uncultured Pirellulales bacterium
CTTCTGAGAGTGTGCCCATATAGAATGCTCGCCATGATAAGCCGCTTGTAAGATACGTTATTTCAAACGGCACCTGGCCGCTGATCTCGGAACGTATGAGCCAGCGACCAATCTGCCGCAGCCTCGCTGGGAAAACTAAAGCCTGAATATCGATTTCGTCCTTATGTTCTTTCGGTTCGATACTAAGTGACGTTGGGTCAATAAGAGTATTTGTCCACATAAATTGCAGCCAGTTCCAGCCGCGTTTTAGGGTAATATTTCGCTTTTCCCGAACCAAAGTTAAATCTGCAGAATTATAAATTGTGAGCTGAACACTTTCTCTTTTTGGCAGAACGTTTAATTCTATCGCACTTGCGGGAGCAAAATAAGGCTGTTCCTCTATATCTGTTTCTGTCGCACCAACCTGTTTATTTACTTCGTTAGTGCCTCGTGCGGCAGCAAAAGTTTGTACCGGAACTTCTCCCTGCATTGTTCCATTAGTTACTCCAGGAAGCAAAGATTCATGAGACTCTCCCTTTACTGCTGTTGATGGAACAGAAAGTGTATTTGGCCCTGTTTTCCCGCCTGTCGTTTGGTCGTTTCTGTTCATATTCGAGAACAGAATAATTCCAAGCACTAAAACCGCGGCGGCGCTTAGCCATGCGGATTTAGTTAGCGAGAAGATTTTAGCTTTTTCTGGTTTTTGGGTTTGTTTTACGACCTTCGAGACAAGCTGGGCGGGAACTTTAACTTCGCCTTTTAGTAAATCGAGCGCGGCGAACCTGCGTTTCAGCTTTTCCAGCTCCTTTGTACATTTACTACAGCTTTCCAGGTGAGCGGCAATTTCTTTAGCTCGTTCATCCGAAGCCAGCTTGAACCGGAATTCAATAAGGTCTTTTTCGTTTAAATGTTTTTCTGTACTCATAATTCCACCTCCGGCAACTTCTGCGCCAGAGTCTTTAGCGCCCTGTACATTTGAGTTTTCACTGTTCCGATAGAACAATCCAGAGCAATCGCTACCTCGCGGTAGCTTAGCTGCTGGTAATAAGCCAAGACAAGAGCGGCTTTCTGCTTATCGGGGAGTGATTCGACTGCCCGCCTGACCTGCTCGACCTGCTCAGCTTTTGCTGTCGCAACGGAAGGATTAAAGGAGCTGTCCGCCGCTGCATTGGAAACCGGGTCATCGCCGTTTGTATTACTAAAATTCACCTTTAAGCCCTGTAATTCTGCTCTTTGTTTTTTGCGGAAACCGTCATAAGTTACATTAGTTGCGATTTTGAACAGCCAGCTTTTTAACTCGCTGCCTTTGAATGTGTGCGACTTTTCGTGAACTTTTTTGAAAGTTTCCTGGAAAAGGTCTTCTGCCTGTTCTTTATCGCCTGTCATACGCATTAAATATCCTAACACACTATCCCCGTACCGGTTTATAATTTCACCGAATGCTTTTTGGTCACCCCTGCAATGGGCTTCTATCAAGCTCTTATCTGTATTCATCATCGAGGCTGTTAGCTCCTATTATCTCTTTAGACGTATATAGTAGTGTATCGGTTGACATAAAACTAAGAAAATTTTTGTAAAAAATTCGAAGTGTAATAATAATTTTCAGCTTTTTCGCCCGGAAAAATTTCAATGCTAATATATTTTACCTATATTAACACGCTCTTCCGGGCCGTTTGAACAAAGACAGGATGACTGTGTTATTTTTCATTCAGTCAATTTTGCAGCACTCATTTCAGTCATTTTTGGATGGAATCGTTCGAGCCGCCATAAATTAAACGCATCTGGCCGACATTAGGGATAATGCTAAACGGGAAACTTTCGTATGGTCTGAAACCACTGGGCCAATAAACAAATAGTGCCTTGCCAACGAGATAATCTCGCGGAACTATTCCTTTTCTGTAAGGAGGCATTCCCTTGTTTGGGATGCCTTCGCTTTGCCACCATCTGCAATCTTCGCTATTGGGGCTGTTATCGCCTAAAACGAAAAATTCATTTTCATTTAGCAAAAAAGGCGCATCTGTCGCCCAGCCATGGTCAATACCATTACCAAATTTGGCTGAGGTGTAGTGGATATCCCTGAAAACAGCCACGTGCGAGAGGGTAAGCCTGCCTGAGCCGAATATTTCCACGCGAGGCTCGATATTCGCATCTATCGGACCGGCATCTTCAGGAGCGCAGCCTAAATCATGAGTAAGCTTTTCATTACCGAATTCCAGAACCAGCAGGTGATCTACATTAGAAAATTTGACTTCTGTCAAATTGCCGGGATTTGATGATACCGGCGTTATTATTTTGTGTTCCAAAGGCTCTTTTTCATCGTTTTTGGTAATTTTCATTTCACCTTTGAAATCAATCCATCCCTTATAGTTATTCTGATATTTACCGAGATTAACGCCGACACATCCCAGCGGCTTGTCTGTTGTGCAATAGAATCGTACCATTAAATCACTGCACAAAGGCATGTTATTATTACGCGAGATATCATTATACGCATACGAAGCCTTAAAATCATTTCCCAAAGTTGTATCATAAACAAGAGAATTGATTTTATCAGCCGGGCTGTCAAGCTGGAACAAAGTCGGATTATGCGGCTCAACTTCCCAAAGCGAAGAATCAGTACAAACAAAAGGCGGTTTCCACTGATGATGCAGATTATTAAATGCCGGTGTTAGAGGTTCGACAGGCTGATAATCATTATCATATACAGTCATCCAAAGCTCATTTTGCACTTTCGGGGGTTTTCGCTGGATTTTCCCGTTGATATAAATATCGCCATCTATTATCCGCACCTGCTCACCTGGAAGCGCAATGAGTCTTTTTATGTAATTGACCATCGGGTCAGCGGGATTCTTAAAAACGACAACGTCCCACCTTTTAGGCTCGATAAACTGGTAAATGCACTTTAGTACGAGTATCCTGTCTCCATTTGCCACATTTACAAGCTCCCTGCCGGACTTTCTATAGCCACAGCTTGGGCATACTGTGATCTGCGGCGGAGAGACCTTACTTATCGGCACAGTATCTTCTTGCAAACCATAGTTATAAGGCACAAAACCATAATCATATTGATAGCCGCACTCAGGACAGCGAAAACGAAAATGAGCACCTTTGAGAGTATCGGCCATACTGCCTGTCGGTATCCGGAATGCCTCCATGACAAATGCCCTGAAGACAAAAGCCAGAATAAAGGCGGTTATCAGCCACTCGAACGTGTTGGCAATTTCTTCAGCCCAATTTTTCTTTTTACGTTTGGTTTTTTCATGACCTGTATTTTCACTGTTTTTTGAAGGCATCTAACTGTTCCTGCTGTATTTGAACCTGATTTTATTATATAAAAATGTTGATTATGACTATAAATCACCTATCGGTCAATAAAGTATTTATTCAAAAAGTTTTTTTGGGGTTAAGCAGCCAAAAAGAAATTATTTTGCAGCTATCAAAGAATGATTTTTCCCCGGATTTCGAGGTTATATAAGATTTTGCAAGAATATTAGAAATTTATTAAAAAAATACTTGTTGTATAGAAGTCTTTATAGTATAGTGATTTGTGGTGTTTTTGAGTTCGAAGAGATGCGTGATAGGCGTTGGAAAACAAAAACTTACCAATCCATAAGACACGAGCTCTTTTAACGTTAAATATTTCTGTTTCCTTATTGCTATTTCCGGAAATGAGGTAGTCTATGGCAACAATTACAAAGAAAGAATTGATCGACCGGATCGCAGAATCAACACAAGCCAAAAGAGTAACTGTAAAAATCATAGTCCAGACTCTCCTCGATGAAATAACGAGGGAATTGTGCAATAATAACCGTTTGGAATTTCGGGATTTTGGTGTTTTTGAAACCAAAACACGGGCCTCCAGGGTGGCTCAAAACCCAAAAACTCTTGAGCGGGTTGAAGTACCGGCCAAAAAAACCGTAAAATTCAAAATGGGCCGATTGATGAGAGAAAATCTCTATGTTCATCCTGTAAAATCGACCGAGACGAAATAATCTATAGAAGTCCGTTTTAGAAGCTGTTAAAAAGGAGATTTTTATTTCAGAGGCAGAGGTAATAAGCTTGTCCTGTTTTTCATCCCTTATTATATTTTACATCGAACAGAATGTGTGATATAATAATATTATGGGACATGAAGCTTGTCAATCAGGTCTTGACTGCAGCGTGCTGATGCTGAACAGGCACTATATGGCTATTCGCATTATAGGTGCCAGGAGGGCATTTTCTCTGCTTTGCAGGAACCTGGCAGAAGTAGTCTCACTGGAGGAAGGTCAGTTTTCCAATTACGATTTTCATAGCTGGTGCGAGGTGAGCCAGTTCCGGAAAAATTTCGAGCCGAGCAGCTACGACTGGATTTCTACCGTGAATTTTTATGTGGCTGTGCCTCGGATTATCAGGTTGCTGTTTTACGACCGTCTGCCGCGAAATGAAGTGAAATTTAATCGCAGAAATATTTTCGCCCGTGATAAAAACAAATGCCAGTACTGCGGCAAGCGATTCCCGACAAGCGAATTATCACTCGACCACGTCGTACCAAGAAGCATGGGCGGAAAAGCTTCATGGGAAAATATCGTCTGCGCCTGCCCGGAATGTAACGTTAAAAAGGCGAATATGACGCCGGAACAGGCCAACATGCACCTTATCAAGATACCTGAAAAACCCAAACACAATCCGCTTGTTCATGTCCACTTAGGCCACGAAAAGTACAATAGCTGGAAACAATTCCTCGACCACGCTTACTGGTCAGTCGAATTGAAATAACATTTATAAAGTTATCACAATAAACTGATCTATCTTTTGAGAAATCACCGTTGCAATAATCATTCTTCAACAACAATTTGCACAGTTACATAATCCAGCGATTTATAATCGCTTACAATAAATATAACAGGATATGTACCGGGCAGTTC
>CAYSHS010000283.1:0-4877 GCA_964430845.1 uncultured Pirellulales bacterium
CGGTGAACCATTTACATTCATCCCGAATGCCTCGATTTTTCCTTTGCCTCATGGTCATCTTTGTGCTATTCAAGATAAATTGATTTAACTTCATTATCGTTTAAATCATTTTCATCAACCCGATCAAAACCTTTTCAACCGGGGAGGGCGGAAAAGGAACGGAGGGTTTAAATGCAGAGCCTTGCAAACAACCTGTCTGTTCTCATTTCCATGATTGATCTTACCTGCCATGGCAATCCGCCATTCCTCCACGTTAAAAAGATCCAGTCACGACCGCCGCCAAGCGAAAACATAAACGCTCCACTTAATAATCCTACACGATCCGAATCTACACTCATCGTCATACTATCCTGGAATTATGCAATATTTTTTTAAAAGGAGTTGGTGTGTACGTGCTATATATTTTGTATAATTGAATAATTTTTGTGTCCTATTTTTTGTAATATATTTTTTCTTTCTAATATATGTTGGGGCTGAAGAAGGAGCAAACGATGCCATACTCAGTTTCATTTGATGAGGAAGGGTTTGTTCTTGTGGTGGTGTCAAGTCCCAGCACAAGGGACGATCACTACTTAGCCTTGGATCAGGCTGTTACCTTGGGCGAGCGCCATGTTTGCTCAAGTCTTTTGGTTGATCTGCGAGAAATTGATCCCGAAGCATTCTCTACAATGAGCTGTTTCGCATTCGGCCAGAAATTGGCCGAACGTACGAAGCACCTCAAAATCGCGCACGTTCTGCCCTCGGATACGAGGTCCAGCGAGGACGTGAGATTCACCTCCACCGTGGAAGCGAATCGAGGCAAAACAACAGGCGAATTCAACACCCTCGAAGAAGCCAGGCAGTGGCTTCTATACAAATAGAAGGAACCCCAACAATGCCATGGAGCGCGACGAGGAATAGAGAGCGATGCGCACCATCCCTCGCGCGTCATGGCTGACGATGGGCAGGAAGGAGAGTACACAATGAGCACATCAATGAACAGCGATCTTCAAGGCTACTTAAAAGAACACATAGACTTTATTCAGGCTTCAGCGCGCTCGTTCGATACTGGATTTGAAGGAGAAGCAAAAAGGATGGCCGTTAGCGCCAGGGTGCTTCTGCACGACACATCCCAATCACATTCCCTAATGGGGCAGTTAGGTCTTTTGGATGTTCCATTTTACAGTACTGCTGGTCGCTGGGATCCCAATAATCTATTGACACATCATGGGCTTCTGCAAATTCGTGTCGGCGGTTCAGGTTCTTCATATCATGCACCTTTGGATGATCGTCCTCCACACATGCTCAGGTGGATTCCATTCAACGATTGGTGGTCAGAACTAGTCTTTGACGATAGGAAAGGCGGTACCCTTACAAGGAAGCAACTTGTCTTGGCACTTGCAAATAAGGAAGGAGGAGCTCATGTAGACCCAAAACTGAGTCCGGCGTATGAGGCGATAACAAAGAAAAATACGCTGGGCTGGGTCTCTGGTAAGGACAACAGGCCTTTGCTTGGCAACGTGGCGCTTCTAGGTATGCGACAAATGGCTCATGAGATATTAAGGACTTTGGAAAGATCAGGTTATAAATAAAAGCAGATGCGCCCCCAAGCCGTCGCTCCAGCGTATGCTTCGCCGGCCTAACGCCGTCTGCGACCGTACGTCGCCTCCCGCCACTAGGCAGACTCGGCTCAGCTCGCGCGTTATGCAATTTGGAGAATAAGATGGACTGGAAAACATTTATATCTGAGATTATTAAAGCACTAGCCTGGCCTACATTAATCTGCACAGCGCTAGTATTATTCAAGAAACAGATATCTTCTATTTTGTATGAATTTTCAAAATACCCATATCTCAGATGGAAACGTGGTGAAAATGAAATAGAATTTGGAGTAAAGCAAATAACAGAAGGAACAAAGGATATAAGTTTAGATGAGCCTGAAGAAAAATTTGTGAAATCAATATCCAAAGCAGTTGAAAATCCACAAGAAGCTATAAAAAGTGCTTGGGAAGAGGTTGAGAGAACGGCAAAAGAAAATGCGGGTATCGATTACAATTATCCCTTTGAATTGGAACATGTACTCAAAGAAAAATATTCACTGCCTGATGATAAATTCAAATTGTTTGTAAAATTAAGAGAAATAGGAGCCCAAGCCGCCCAAACTTCTCCAATTATAGTAAGTACTAGTACAGCAATTGATTATTCAGCTTCGGCCCTTAAGCTTGCAAAGTATCTAAAAGATAAAAAGAAATAATGCATAACCTGTCGTTTTACCCGCCCCACTTCGGCTTCGCCGAGTGGGCTGGTAAACTTTTCGTGTGTGCTAGGCATGGCACGTAGCTCGTGAGGTGAAAGTCCTCGTACCAGGAAAGTTTATCCTGAGTTAAACCGAAGGACAGAGACCAAGGTTAGGAGCTCGCCTGGGGATAATAGAAAGGGTAAGGAAGCATTGGGAAGAGGGTTTCCTGATGAAAAGATATCGGGCCAGGCTTCCGGAAGTCTAATCCAAAAGCACTCACACAGACCAGAGTAATCTACCGAACCGCCTTGGTACGTGAGATCCGTATGCCAGTCGAAGATCCCGGTTTATCAAGGTTGATGTGAGAGGAAGGGAGCCGGGAGGCTCCTCCCTATCCCGATTGGCCTAAAAGCTTGACTGAATGACCTCTTAAATGTACAATTAAATGCGCATTTTATAATATTGGAGGCATTTATATGAAAACAGTAACTTTCACGGATTTTCGTAAGAAAGCATCAGGCTTTATAGCTGAAGTTGAACATGGAGAAACAATAGTTCTTTTACGCCGAGGGAAGCCCGTCGCGGAAGTAATTCCCTTTTCTGACAGGTTACAAAAAACTCCTGCCTGGAAAAAACCAGTAACACGTTTAAAGTTGAGAGGAAGTGACCTTTCATCTGCCATTATGGATGAACGAGAGGCGACAATATGAAATTATTGGTAGATTCATCAGCTTTTGCCAAAAGATATGTCCAAGAAAATGGTAGTGATCAAATTGACAATTATCTGCAAAAGGCGACAGAGTTAGCACTTTGTATAATTTTAATGCCTGAAATTATCTCGGGTCTCAACCGCAGACTGAGAGAACAAATAATAACAGCAAAAGATTATAAAATTTTAAAAGATCATCTATTAGAAGACGTACATGATGCAATAGTTATCCAAATAACTCCATCTGTTATTTCTCATGCAGTGAAGTTATTAGAACAAAATACCCTAAGGGCAATGGATGCCTTACATGTAGCCTGTGCGCTGGAATGGAAATCAGATCTTTTTTTGACATCAGATAAAAGACAGTTTTTAGCTGCAAAAAATGCTGGTCTTCTTACTGAATTCATCGGCCAACAAGGGCATCTACAGTGACCGGCCGATGAAACGCCGGCCGGCTCGTAAGGAACTGCCTTGGTATGTCGTATGCCAGTCAAAGATCCCGGTTTATCGGGGGTGATTTGGAAGGGGGGAGGCTATGAGGCACCTCCCTATCCTGATTAGATGCTGAAATGGAATAATAAGAAAGGTATCAATTATGCTATTTGGTCAAAAAGGAAATACTTCCTAATCGGCCAAATATAAGTATCAAGAAGAAAAATAATGTGTAATAATAACTGATTATCAAAATTATACAGTTGGTAAATAGCAATAGAAAATCGGTGTTTAACCGATCGGTTAAGTGTGACTAGGCTTTTTCCCTGGCTTTTTAATGGCATTATATTTAACAACCCTTCTTATCTTCAATAAGTGAGTTGGTTTGCGCCGCCCGGCCCCTTACCTCACCGTTGTGTGTCAATAATATCAGCTTGACTTGATATCATAATGTAGTATCATATATTATATGAATAAAAAACAACGACAAACCCTTAATAATATACTCGAGAAACCTGAGCGTTCAGATATACCATGGTCCAATATCGAATCACTGATTGTTGCCCTTGGCGGAGAAATATCAGAAGGGCGAGGTTCACGAGTCAGAGTCGTTTTAAATGATGTAAAAGCAGTTTTTCATCGACCTCATCCTGAACGAGTTACAGAAAAAGGTGCGGTGAAATCAGTAAGAAGATTTTTACAAGAAGCGGGAGTAATATCATGATGGAATATAAAGGATATTTTGGAAAGGTTGAATTTGATGACGAGGCAAATATTTTTTATGGTGAAGTAATAAACTTGCGAGACGTTGTGACTTTTCAAGGTGAAACAGTTAATAAATTACGTAAAGCTTTTCGAGATTCTATTGATGATTATCTTGATTTTTGTACGTCTCGTGGTGAAGAACCTGAAAAACCATATTCAGGTAAATTTGTAGTGCGAGTTGATCCCGAGCTTCACAAAACCATTTCAATAGAAGCAAAAAAAACTGGAAAAAGCCTCAACGCATGGGTTTCTGACAATATATCTAAAATAATCCACGAAAACAAACAATAAAACAATTAACCCGACCGGGCGATAAAAGGCCGCCCGGCGCGTTATCGTTGCGTGTGTGCCGGGCATTGCACGTAGTTAGTGAGGTGAAAGTCCTCGCACCAACAGAGTTTATCCTGAGTTAAACCGAAGGACGGATCCGAAGGATAGGAGATCACCAGAGGCTAATAAAAAGAGTAAGGAAGCATTGGGAAGAGGGTTTCCCGATGAAAAGATTTCGGGACAGGCTTCAGGAAGCCCAATCCAAAAGCGTTCACATAGGCCAGAGTAATCAACGGAACCGCCTTGGTACGTGATCCGTATGCCAGTCGAAGATCCCGGTTTATCCTGCGTGGTGTGTAAGGGGGGAGGCCGTGAGGCCTCCCTATCCCGATTGGCGGTAATCTTAAAAACGCGACGTAAATATTGCCATATTTGCCATAAAAATGTACAGTAGTCCTGTACATATTTTAGGAGGCACATATG
>CAYSHS010000284.1:0-4871 GCA_964430845.1 uncultured Pirellulales bacterium
GCTGGGGTTTTTCAACTGCAGAGGATTTTTCATTTAAGGTCGATTTCCACGTCAGCTCAATTCAAAATAGCGGGGATTACGAATATGGAGCTATGCTCGGTCTCGGCGAATGGGATTGTGATTTAGTCGTGCCATTTTTGGGTGCCAGCTATGTACGCAACATAGGTCTGAATTCGGGTGATGTTTACCTTGACAACTTCACAGTCGATAGTGTTTAGTGAATAGTTTATAAAACTATTTTATCGCTGATCAAGGTCTTGTATTACTTTTCGTATAAGCGGTTCGAGTTTCGGGATACGCTTTTTTTACTGTTTCCCATACTATATCCATATCTACGCCGAAATAAAAATGTATCAGCTTATCGCGCATACCAGCCATCTCTGGCCAGGGTATTTTCGGATATTTTTTTCGAATAGAAGCGGGTATCTGTTTGGCTGCTTCACCAACGATTTCCAATTCTCTAACGACTGCGCTTATAGTCTTTCTGTCATCAATAAAATCGTCATAAGAAAGCCCTTCAAGAAATTAGCGGGCATTGTTGAAAGAATCAAGAATGTCTTTTAGGTATACGCAATAATCTCGTTTCATACGTAAACGACCTCTTTTAATATTGCGTTTTTAAACTCCGGTCTGATTGCCTTAAAAGAGACTAAATCTATTTTAAGTCCTGTTTGTTCAGATAAATATCTCTCCAATGCTACGAAATCGAGCAGGTCAATTGTCCTGGAAAATTCGACCAATATATCGACATCACTTGATTTGCGAATCTGGCCGCGAGCAACTGAGCTGAAAATACCAATACGTTTAACGTAAAACCTGCTTATGATTAAAGGTTTTATGCTCTTGATTTTTTCCTCAATATAATCAAGATTTAATCGCTTATTAAATGTATTAGTACTCGTTCTTTTTTACACCTAATGAAAATCAAATAATTCTCATTAATTATTATATGCAATTTATAGAGTAAGAGCAAGTTTAAGATTCTGGGTATTTTTTTGTTCCTATCGAAATTCTTGGCGGACTCAAAGAGTTTTTAGGTAGATGAGCTTGTCGTCTTCGGGGGCGTAGAAATCTGGGATTCTTGCAGCGAGGAAAAAACCGTTTTTTTCGTAGAACTTTTGGGTAGGTTCGTATCGCGCCATGCCGGATGTTTCCACAACGATAAGGCGGCCTCCTTGTTGTTCGATATTTTCTTCAGAAAAACGGAGCATGAATTGCCCTAATCCCTGTCGCTGTATGGATGGATCAACCGCGATCCAGTAAATATCGAAAGTTCCCAATGTGCATGGAGTTTCGCCAAAACATATCCAGCCGACAACTTTTTCATTTATTTCGGCGATATAAGATTGATATGTGCAGCCAACTTTTCCGTGTGCTGCATCGACAAATACTTCCTTCGCAATATCTATTTCGACTGGTCTGAAGAATTCTGTTCTTTCGATAATATCTAAAACTGCGGTTTCATCATTCCGCTCTGCAAGCCTCATAGTTATTTGGGGATTCATGAAGTTATCCTTTATTTGTAGCGTTTATCTGGATTTCATTGAGTCTGTGAATTGCATTTTGCAGCATCATCAGGATAAACTGCTCGTAAGGAATTTCGGCCGCATTTAGGGCAGCCGCAAAACCTGCATCGGGGGAAATGTCAGGATTGGGATTGACTTCTAGAACGTATGGAGAATCGTTTTCATCAAGACGGAAATCCACGCGTGCATAGCCGCTGCATCCGAGAGCCTGCCATGACTGTATTGCGAGCGAACGCACTTTTTCAGCGATGAATTCATCTAATGGAGCGGGAATTATACGCGGCGTATTATTGTATCCAAATGATTCTTTAATCCATTTAGCGTCATAATCCACAAGTTTGAGCTGTTTTTTTGAGAAGGCGGAAAAATCAATTTCTGCTAGTGGAAGCACTTTTGCTCCATTCTGTGTTTCAATGACTGAGACATTTAACTCTCTTGATGGTATATATTTTTCAACGATTGCGGCTTGCCCAAACTTTTCGTGAATCCACTTAATACGACCATCAGCAGCGTCTGAAGGTATCTCGACGACTGAATCAATCTCGATTCCCTCACTGGCATCACAACATGCAGGCTTAATGATATACATTCCGTTTTTTATTTTATCGGCAGGCAGCGAATGACCCATCTTTACCGAAACTCCGGCAGGGCAGGGCAATCCTGCAGACATGAGAATCGCTTTGGCACGAGCTTTGTCCTGAGACAGAAAGAGCGCTTCGGCTCCGTTGCCGGTACAGCCAACGCTAAATGCCTTACACAAAGCAGGCACAATACATGCTTCGCGAATAGAGCCGGCAAATTCTTCCATAAGATTGAAAACGAGTTTTTCATTTCGATTTGTCAGAATACCTGTAAGATGCCGCAGATTTTCGACAGGCATGACCTCGAACTCAATACCCAGTTTTTCCAGGGAATCAGCGACGGCATCGACCTGGTCCATAACTCCGGAGCGGCTTTCCTGAAAAGAGACATCATTCTCTTCAAATTGGTTATACAATACTAATACTTTTTCCATGAATTTTCTTTTCCCGTGTGGCACGCTCGAAAGCACTTTGCAGTATTACCCCGATTAGTTCTTTATAGGACATGCCTTCCTGTGTAGCAATCATAGGTAAATCAGAATGTCTCGGATGCAAGCCTGCAAGAGGATTGACTTCGAGGAAGAACGGCCTGTCGTTATTATCACAGCGAATGTCCACGCGACCACCATCACGACACTCAAGCACCTGGTAGCAACGTAAAGCCAGCTTTTCGATTTCCTGTTTTTTTGTCGGTTCCCTCAAAGCTGAATAGCAGATTCTTGTTTCACATTCTTCTTTATTGAGATAGGAATAAATCGCAGGTTCCCCATTGACGGCTATTTCAATTTCCATTGTACCAATTGCTTTGGCTTTTTGACCTGTACCTAAAATACCAACCGTAAATTCTCTTCCCGATAAGTACTCTTCAACAAGTGCAGGCTGCTGATGCTTCTCAAGAAGCATTTCGCATATCGCGGTAAGTTGATTAGGCGTTTCGATTTTAGAATGCTGGTCGATTCCCTTGCCTGTGCCTTCTGCGAGCGGCTTGGCAAACAGTGGATAGCTCAAATCAATGCTGCTTACATCTTCAAGTGACCTTACAACGGCAAATCCCGGAGTGGGTAAACCTTCTGATGCTATTAGTTTTTTGGCTATGGCCTTGTCGAGAGTTGCCGCACATACTAACGCATCGGAAAAAGTATATGGAACCTGGTAAAGCTCTAACAGAGCAGGTACCTGGGATTCGCGACTCCGCCCATATAATCCTTCGGCAATGGTAAAGACCATGTCCCATCGCTGTCCTGCAACCAGCGACTTGCACAGAGACCAGCCGTTACCTATACGCTCGACTATATATCCAAGTGATTCGATTGTTTCATGCAGGGCATTGATAGTTCCTTCGGAATCAAATTCAGCAACGTCAGATTCTGAATAGCCTAATGCTAAATAATCGTTTCTTAAATCGTAAACAAGTCCAATTCTTTTTTTCATAAATTTACTTTGCTTTTAGAGCGGATTGGATTTCGAGGCTTTCCGCAAATCCATTGAAAAATGCCTTCGCCCCGGTTTTCAGATTCCGCAGATTATATCCGCCTTCCTGAACAATGAGTGTCGGCAAATTCAGTCGAGCCAGCCGAATTCCAATTTGTTTCATGGTCTCACTTTTCAAACCGAAAGACCCTGTGGGGTCTCCTTTCATGTCATCGAAACCGAGACATACAACGAGGAATATCGGCGAAAAAATTTCGATTCGCCTGGCAGCTTTATCCAGTGTATTCAAATACAGTTCGGGGCCTGCGTTTTCCGGAAGCGGAAAATTGACATTGAATCCCTGTCCTATTCCTTCACCTGTTTCATCGGCAAAACCGGAAAAATAAGGATATGCGATGTTGGGATGTCCATGCAGGGAAATTGTCAGCACATCGCTGCGACTGTAAAAGATATTCTGCGCCCCGTTGCCGTGATGAAAATCGATATCGAGCATCGCAACACGTCCATGCCTGCTTAAAAACTGCGCGGCAATCGCAGCGTTGTTAAAATAGCAGAATCCGCCGAAGACACGCCGCTCGGCATGATGTCCCGGAGGCCGGCAAAGAGCATAAGCCATCGTTTGGCCCAGGAGAATTTGCTCTGCCGCCGTTAGTGCAACATCCACTGACGAACGTGCGGCATCATAGGCGTTTCGATCCAGGGGAGTGAACGTGTCGATACAGTAATATCCTGCACGAACAGCAAGGTCTTTAGGACGTTTTTCCGGTCTTCGTATCGGGAACACATAAGGATAAACGGGTCTTTTGCTTTGCAGTTTTTGGCAGACGGCTTTCAAGTACTTAACGAACTCAGGCTCGTGTACAGCAAGGAGGTATTCCTCTCCAAAATGTTTAGGCAGCATACTCTCGAATAAACCTGTTTCCAAAAGAGTATCCCTTATTGCTTTGACACGAACGGGACGTTCTACATAACCCCTGTCATTTACATGATGAATCTCCTGCGCTGCCGTGCTGACTAATGTGAACTTCTTCATCAGGCGGGTTCCCGTGAATTTCGGAAGTGATACAGGTTCTTTCTTGTAATATTTGAAATCTCTAAAACGCACCGGATCGTCTATAATTGATTCCACAACTCTTTCTGTATAGTCAGGCTTGACTATGTGACTATATTTTTTTGTTAAAATTGTTCTTACAGCCGCTCGGCACTCGGACCGACGCAGTGGCTCAGTTCTATCCAGCCCGTCAAAAAGCAGGTGCGGTGCAGGATTATTTCCAACAGGAGTTTCGTATTCTGTGCCGATGATGGGGCGGATTCCATAACTCTCATAAAATCG
>CAYSHS010000285.1:0-4870 GCA_964430845.1 uncultured Pirellulales bacterium
TATAAAATAGTTGAAGGGATTATATTTATTGAGCCGGCCAAAAAACTGCGTCTCCTGTTTTGCTGCCAGCTTGTCACCATTTTGCAATCTGTCCATCTTTGTAAAAGGCTGGTTTTCCTTTATTATTCAAAATATTTTTGCCAATTTTTCTCATAATAACGGAATAATTATAAAACCGCAAGTTAGCTATTTTAAAATATTAAACTATTTCAATTAAATTTCTTTGAACGATTAAGATATTTTAAATTTTTTGTAACATATTTGCTTTTCCGAGCGTCTATATATTCTGAAAACCTGATTTGTAATTATCAGGCAGTGAGAAATTATTTTTTACCATTTAAATGGGAAATACCATAAGTTGATTTTAGGATTTTAAGTCAATCAAGGTACAGCGAAGAAAGTCTATACTTTAAACTGCAAAAAATATCACATTAATAAAGGAAAGGATAAATAATGGACTTCAAAAAATTTTATCAATTTGTTATTTTGGTTTTATGTTTTATTAGCCGCTCGGCAATAGCAGAACCATCTTTAACTATTTACAATGAAAATTTTGCAGTAGTTCGTGAACAATTAAATCTCAATCTCAAGGAAGGAAATAATAAAGTTAGTATAACAGATATTACAGCGATGCTAGAGCCGGACTCGGTGATTCTTCGTGATCCGAATGGAAAACAAACTGTGCAAATCCTTGAACAGAACTATTGTGCAAATCCAATTTCCCAGGAATCTCTTCTTTCATTGAACGAAGGCAAGGAAATTGAGTTTATAGTAAAAGATCAGGATAATGTAGAAAAAAAAGTAAAAGGAAAAATTATTCGCAGCGGCTATATCTCTGGCTTCAGTACCGGTTTTGCATCTTCAAGAGGATATGTTACACGTGTGAGCACCCAGCCTATTATTGAAGTTGATGGAAAGCTTCGATTCAGTGTACCTGGCGAACCTGTATTCCCATCACTTCCGGATGATACTCTTTTAAAGCCAACTATTAACTGGCTGATTAATACAAATAATAGTGGATCTGTTGATGCAGAAATTAGTTACATAACATCTGGTATGAGATGGAAGGCTGATTACAGTATGATAACACAAGAAAACAATTCTCACATTCAGGTTATTGGCTGGATTACATTTGAAAATCAATCTGGAAAAACATTTGAAAACGCAAGAATTAAACTTATGGCTGGAGATGTAAGCAAAATTCAGCAAAATACCGGATCCGCGGCTTATTCGGGTGGTAGAGGTGGAGGAGGTGGAGGTATGAGCATGCCTCCACCTGTAACAGAGATGACCTTCGATGATTATCATTTATATACTTTGAATCGACAAACAACGTTGATTGACAGGGAAACCAAACAGGTTGATTTTTTGCATGCAGATAATGTAAGAAGTAAAACCCTGTATATTTATGATGGTGCTGTAATTGACAGGTCATATCGTAATTATAATTCTGAAAGTATTAGACGCAATAAGGACTATGGAACGCAGAGTAATTCGAAGGTATGGATTTATAAAGAATTTAGAAATACATCTCAAAACAATCTTGGTGTTCCTTTGCCGAAAGGCAAAATTCGATTTTATCGACAGAACATTGACGGCCAGCTTGAGTTCACGGGTGAAAATAGTATTGACCATACACCTGTTGATGAGACTGTTCACGTTTATACAGGCAATGCGTTCGATATTGTTGGGGAAAGAGTCAGGGTAGATTATCAGTATGATGAAAGAACTAATAAAAGTCTTTCCGAATCGTTTAAAATTACAATACGCAACCATAAAGAAAAAGAAACCGTAGAAGTCAGGGTTGTTGAGCATTTGTATCGCGGGACGAACTGGGATGTAGTTGAGAATTCCGATGATTTTACAAAAACCGACAGCCAGACAATCGAATTTCGCATCAGGCTTGCATCCGGTGAAGAGAAAGTTATGACTTACACGGTAAATTATACATGGTAAAACCTTGTCTGGAGATTTTATTTCGGGATTAAAGAAGAACTGAAAGTATTTGAAGGTTGCCAACCCGTTTATTTATGGAACAGGCCAGAATACTGCGTCTCCTCCTGTTTTACTATGTGAGTCTCCCCATTTCTTAAGGTGTTCTCCATTGAATAAAGGTGTTCCATTATTATCCACGAAATCTTCACCTAAACTGTAAAGAGTAAAATCATTACCTTCTTTTCGATATACTAATGGTTTACCACTATATGGGTCCATTGGTAGTTTTGTAATGTAACCGGTTTCGAGCAACTCCTGAAGATTTTCTGGATAATTTCCTTTTTCTATCGCATATCTTTTAAGTACCAGAATTGTAATTGTCGCTTTGATTTCAGTTCTACTCCTGTAAATCATATCGGCAAATAATTCTGACGGTGGTTTCGATATGCTTAAAAGAAAATATTTGCTTTGTTTGATAAATGAGTTGAATTTAATTTTGTAGTTAAAAATATCCGGACGTTCAATATTTGGGTTATAGCTTGATTGTTTCCTTTCAAACGGCGTAAGATTAGCCATTTTCTGTGCTTTCGATAACAATTCATTGTAATTTTTAATAGTCTTATTTCTTCTGGTATGTAATAAACTCATAGCCAAAAACATAAACTTTTCTTTGATTGTCGGTTCTGTGTCCAGTTTGCCCATCGTTATGACTATGCTTGACATTTGTGCTAAAGGAGGCAGGTATTTTGGTATTATATGGCCGCCGCCAATTCCACCTTTAGTGAACACATGCTGTACTAAATCAAGAAACTGGATTCTATCGCCATACATATCCAAAGAAACAGGATGTAACTGATAAATATTTGTTAATTGCTCTTGGATTTCTTTGAGTTGATTTTGAGAGAGGTTGTTTTTAGATAACAATTTCAATAATTCTTCATTACCAATGTTATAACATGACAAACCCATACGTTGATTTATAAATAGTTTATAAGATAAATAATGTGAACCTGTTTTAAATATTGAAAAAATATCTTCAATTGCTTGCTCTATGCTTGCTTTTTCATACTGGAGTTTTATTTTCCACTTAAGCAAAGTAAGAAAGTTTCTAAGTTCACTGAGATTAACTACAAAATTCATCGTCGGAACGTCTAAATCTGCCAGAAACCGTTCAGTAAAATCATCTTTATCTGGTATATGTTTTTCATATTCTATATAACAGTATGGTTTGTTACTTGCTATGATAAATTGTTGATATGCAGGCTGGTTTTGCTCAATCCATTCTTTGATTAGTCCCTGTTCAATATCATTGTAATTGGAGAAGTCTTTTTGAGTATTACTATAAATTATTTGGGAGACTTGTATTGAATTAGGTTCAACAAATAATTCGAAAGCTTTCTCGTAATAGGGCCATGCGTTATCTTCCGGATTGTAGTTTTCAGGCTTGTTTAGCTGGTTTAGTAGCGCAAGGTAATCGGTATCGACAGTTGGTTTGCCGTATATGAAAGACAGGATATATAAACAAGCGATAAATAGAAAAAGGCCGGTAATTATAAGGCATTTCTTACATGTTTTTTTAGATAAGAACTGCCGCAGTTTCATAATTACCGGCCTTCTTTAATTACAGTTTATTTCATTAAAGTTTTCAAGAAGGAAACCATCTGTCTGGAGTCCACTTTAATCTTTTTCGTTCTCTTTTGCTGATCTCTGATGAATTGCATTACTATTTGTGTCAGTATAGCGCCTGGTCTCGGATAGGCAGCTACTATGTAATGGGGTCCTGGAGAAGATTCTCCCATTTCCTGCTCAAACTCTGCCCGCAGGTTATCAGGAGAAATCAAGGAATTAGCGTACTCGAATATAACTTTATCCATCGCTTTATATACTTCCTTGCTTTCTTTGGCTAAGCCGTAATAATCGAGAAGCTGGGCAAAAACATAGTTGGAAGTAGTGTAAACGTCCTGGCCTTGTTCCGATTCGACCCGGCCGCCATCTTCTGTCCGGCACATGGCCCAGCCCATAGTAGTACGGTTATTGTCATAAATCGTCTTGAGAATTTTCTTGGCCTTATCGGCTGGTATAAAAGGCTCTTCCCCGATTGCGATAAGCGCCCAAATCCCGTCAAGCTGGTTGAGCCAGACATCGGTATTCTCCTCGCCTGTATTCTGGTCGTAGCAGGTCAGGTAATACGCCAATTTCTTACCTTTACTGTTTTTCTTTTCTCTCCATAATTTCTCGAATTCAGCGGAGGCTTTTGAAAGAGCTTCTTCATATTCATTCTCTGCTTTTTTGTCTTTGACTATTTCAGCCATTAAAGACATAACCTTACAACATGCCATGAAACTGGTTGCATCGTAGGAATCCACGCCAAAAAGAGTAAGATTATCAAATGTGTTTTTAACTTCACCAGGATTGCCTTCTGGAATTCCATCTCCATCGTGGTCATGCGTTTTCAAATGCTCGAATCCGAATTTAAGCGTTTTCCAGTTTTTCTTCAGGAAGTCCGTATCGCCCGTGAACTTGACATTTCTAAGTATTCTGGTTGTAAGTTTAGGGAAAAGATCGATCCAGTAATTATCGTTGTACCATGCGTAATCACTGACATTGCGAAGAGGATATCCCTTCGGCATTGCGCCTACATCGTGTGATACTGCGCCTTTAACCTTGACCTGATCGTATATCTGGGTCAGTGAATGTCCCTCGTATGCTTCGGGATAATCCTCGAAATGCTTTTTTGCTTCAATGCGGTGTGCGTGCCAATGATAATAACGCTTATTCGTATTTTCCCTGTTGATTGAGTTTATAAAACTCTGGCAAAGCTCTTTTTCTATATCAGGAAAAAGTACCAACAGAACCATCGAATACCAATCCACATCCGAAGGATCGATATAGGCATAATCGAAACATTCGAGGAATCTGGCCATGTCATTGCCCT
>CAYSHS010000286.1:0-4847 GCA_964430845.1 uncultured Pirellulales bacterium
AACCGTATCACGATATGCAGCATTGACAGATGCAACTTTGAGACTCACTTCCCCGGATACCATCCAGGTCGAACTCCCATTCGGGCCGCCAAAGGCTCCTATATCATTTCTCGAACCATCGGGATCATTGTACTGCGCCGCAGGATTGCCGGCATCAATGCAAGGGGAACTCGGTGCTAAATGGAAATCATTCCTCAACTCATTGACAAAAAGCGGATCACCGGAAATATCATTGTTTCCTGGCGAACAGTTGTCATAGTCGGTTCCATTTCCCCAAACGTTGTTAAAAGACAGGATCGATCCATTGGATACCTGGACACCAAAAACTTGGCTTCCGGTAATAATGTTATTCTCAATAATTGTCGAAGAACCCTTTTCAGAAAGTCCTTCTCTTTTTGCATGTATCGTATTGTTAATAATCTGAACGTCAGAAGAATTTTGAATATCAAGGCCGATACCATCATTTCCTTTGTCGTTAATAATGCAATTTTTAACCGTTACATTCGACGCGCCACTTAGGCTAATGCCCTCTCCTAGGCCTTCGGTGCAATATAAAAGATTATTCATAAAAACAGCACCGGAGTTGATAACACTGACGGCGGGCATGCCGGAGTAATTTCCGCTTGATACTATATTGCCAACGATAAGAGCTGATGAAGAATCCATACAATGAATACCCTCCGTTTGGAAGGCTTGGATATAATTCTTTCTGATAACAGGGCGAGATGAAAAAAGATCGATTCCGGCATTGATGACTGCATTCTCTTCAATCACCGGATTTGAATTATCCCTGCATATTATTCCTAAATCTCCCATATAATATTCTATTCTATTCCGGGCAATGAGCGGTGATGAAAACTCGCACGAAATAGCGGTACCCATCGAATAGCCTTCTTCAGACACTTTGATCGTAAAGCCACTTATCTCTGCCTTTTGCACATCAACAAATGAAACCGCGTTATAGTCCGGTTTGACGACAATCGAGGTTACCGATGCCCCAGCACCTCTTAAATAAATTTCTTTACGAATAGTCGGCTGTTCCATATAATCTCCCGAGGCTACAACGATAGTATCCCCGACAGATGCATGATTTATTGCTTCCTGAATTTTGAGATAAGGATGTTCGCGGGAACCATCCCCACTATCTGCTTTTTTGCTATCCACATAAATATAGCGGCCGGACTCGCTGCCCTGGTTGACAACAAAAGTGCCATCCGAAATGCTTTTAATTTTAATGGATTTCTGATCCCCGTCAAAAAGAGCAGCGGTTTTAAATTTCAATGGACAAGCTTGACCCGATATCGCATTTTCATTAACAATAAAACTCAATTGTAATACTTGACTATCCCCGCTGTCAATTTCTGTTGATTTTTGCAGAGAAATATCTACTGTACCGGCACTTGAAATATCTTCCGCAAGCGTAAAATCTTTGGTTGTAAGCATTAAGCGAACTTGCTCCGCCGTTAATAGGGAATTGTCATAAGACACAATGATATGAGCTTTTGCTAATCCGGCCGGGTTATCGACAGTTATGAACGCATAAACTGTATCTCCCGGAAATCCAGAAACTGAGCTAATACCCACAGACTTTGCCAGCCTCATCGTCAAACTTGGATCCATAGGAGTTGAGCCGCCAAAAACGCCCATATCATTCCTAGTGCCGTCAATGTCTTCGTACATTTGCTCCGGATCGCCTGCATCTATGCAGGGGGAACTTTCCTGCAAGCGATAATCACCTTTGGCAACATTCATAAAACGTGGATTTTCCGATATGACACCGCTTCCTTCTGTTATTGTTCCAATTTCATTGCTTATCTGATATTTCTCCAATACATTTGCAAAATCCGTATAGGATACGGACACGACGGACTCGTTGCACCTGATTGCCAGAGAACCACCATTTCCCAATCCGTAAATAATATTATTCCTAATATCGACTTGAGAATCATGATGAATAGAAAACGCAATGTTTTGAAATAGTATTGTGTTATTCACAATGGACGATTGCGTGTTCATATTTGTACTCACAGTCGAAAAGGTTTTCATCACATTGTTTTTTATAACGGGCTTGGAACGCAAAAGAATTTGAATTCCCAGGTCATCACTAGCTATATAGTTACCAACAATTGTGGGAGATGACTTTTCCAGGTTTATTCCCATATCCTTAGCCAGGATGACATTCCCGGTGATAATTGTGGAAGCGCTATCACACCAAACAGAGGCACTGCTGCTTATATTATTATTAATAATGGTAAAGCCTTTCAGCACAGCGTCATCAGCGCCATTAATCGTGTAATGAGTTCCTCCTTCAGTACCATCAATTTGTGTCACTTCCGGTCCCGAACCGACTAAAGAAACGCCATTTTTCATTTCAACCACTTCGTTGTATGTCCCGGGTAAAACAATAACACTGTCGCCAAAAACAGCATCGGCGATTGCCTCACCTATAGTCATATATGGATTGAGTACAGAACCATCTCCGCCAGCGGCGCTAGATCCGTCAACATAAATATTTACTCCGTAGGGTGCCGCCGAAGCTTCCTGTGATAAAGAGCTTTCATTATGGCTCGAATCTTCGGCACTGATTGCATAATAATACGTTGTACCAGTTGTAGCTGATGTGTCTATATAACTTGTGGCAGAGCGCGATACTCTTTTTGTCCATGATGAGTCATAATCATTGCTTTCCGTCCCCCTGTAAAGATGGTATTGGGCAAGATCGGATTCTGTGTTCGCGTTCCATTTTATAATAATGCGAGAATGGCCGGCTTCTGCTTTTAAATCCACAGGCGTTGCCGGTGGAAGGGAATCGGATGGGAGATAAGTGATTGAGACAGAGTGGAGCACCGGACTCGTTCCGATGGAAAAACTATTTAAAAATGCCTGATATTGTATGTACCGATCTCCATAGTGAATCGGGTTTATTTTTTCTCCTAAAGAAACCGCATAAAAATCTGAGGTGTCACTCGGACCATACCACAATGCTTGATCGATTTTTTCCAAAGAAGCAGCAGTTCTGATTTTAAAACGAATCAACGTGCTTTCCGGTAGAATATCTTTCCACGATATTCGATCAAAGGTCGTTCCGCCGGGGCCGGTATCATAACTCGATGAAATAACCATGCCGGAATTTATCGGTTCATATTTAAGTTTTGCTGTCCATATTTCATTTATCTTTGCGTCCCAAAGGTAGAAATTCCAGGATACTTGAAAAGCTCCATTATAAAATTCAACGTCAGGATCGGAACTATCTTCATTTCGCGGTTCATTTACTGCAAAATTAGCACCAACTTTATTACCTGATAAGTCGTAAAACTGTCCGTAAATATTCGTATGGTATGGCAAGGCTTCGTTTTTATTTCGACGCCAGTCTTTCCATACAATGAGAAAATTAAAATTATCATCAAAGCTAACATCTGCTTGCTCCTCAATATTTTTCCCGTTATCGTCGTTTACCTTGAATGATGAACCCAGGGGATTGCCGTGCGGATCATATCGCCTGGCATAGATGTCGGTATAACCACTTACCGCTTTATCGCCGCCCATCCACGCAACAACAAAATTGTTATTTTTGCTTATTGCTACAGACGGGCTATAGTTATATTTTAGTTCTGTTTGTTCATTTAATCGAAACAGACTGTCAACTTTTACCCCATGTTCGTCAATTCGCTGGACAAATATTTTTGTGCCGCTGGTATAGCCGCCTATTTTATGCAAAACCCAAAAACTGCTGTCGGCATTATTGGCAAAAACATGCGGCATACTGCCGTTATAAATAAATTCTCTGATCTTGTAATTTTCTCCCATTCGCTCCATGTTAGAGTTAAAGATTTGATAGTTTAACATTAAACTATCCCTCAAAACGCCATGTTGAAACCAGATGACGATAAACTGTCCATCTTTCATCATGGCCACTTTGCTAAAAAATTCATCCGAAGTACCTTCAATATCATTGACTCGGATTTTCGAACCAAGCTCGTTTCCATCAAATGAATACTTTTGTACATAGACATTATCACTGTACGGCCAGCTTTCCAAATAATTTCTGCTGCTGTCGTAGGCAACAAACCGGGGGATGTTTTGATCTTTATAGTCATCAACTATTTTTTTCATGGGATGTGGCAGATGCACTTCTCCACCATTGTTGTCAGAAATAACAACATCATCTAAAATGCTATCAGAGAAATCTTGTACAGTTGTTTCCGTCCAGGTTAACAGAGTAAAAGGATTCTTTTGAAAATGAAGGAAAGTAACCCCCCATATGCCAATGATCAAAATAATAAGAGTTCTTGATCTTTTCATTTTGAGTTCCCCTATCAAACTTTACAAATGTTTTTTATATTAAAAACATCATTGTCTGCGCAGATGTTCCGCAAAATTGCGTTTTCTTTGATACTATCTTAATAAAACCATTCGCCGAGCTTGACGATTTCCCGCTGATTTCAAGACAACAAAATAGATTCCACTTGTCACTGCATTATCAGAGTCATCTGTACCACCCCACTGAAGTGAATATTCGCCGGCTTGCTGCATATTGTTCACAATGGTGCGCACGACCTGACCAGTCGAATTGGCAACAAAAAGGTGCACCGGCGCCTTTTTATAAAGAGAGTAACTGATCGTCGTTGTCGGATTAAACGGATTGGGGTAATTTTGCTTTAATTGAAAAGATTCGGGCACAGAGGCGACTTTTTGCTTTACACCACTCCACAAATCGGTTAGAACATACCCTTCAATCGGATCAGCTGTATCCGAACCCCAAACCGATCTATTACCATTATATCCCGCTTCAATGGCGGATTCGGAGAGCACCCCACTTCCTTCCAAAGAAAAAGAAATGTCCAGAG
>CAYSHS010000287.1:0-4846 GCA_964430845.1 uncultured Pirellulales bacterium
GTAGTTGTAAATGAATCAAGTGTTGGGAACTAACATTTTCATGTCTTGCTATTCCTGTCATAACAGGGATTTTAAGCTTTTATTCTTTTTTTGCTATAAATAAATGGTACGATAAGTCTGTTATTCAGCATCTGAAAAATTATGAGTAAGTGTTGCTTAAATTATATTGTTGGGTAAAATGACGTCATATCGAGTGGATGATGAAACAAAAAACGGATTTTCGTTAGAATTTAAAAAATTATGGCGGTACAGTTTATTCTTGGCAGAAGCGGCACAGGCAAGACAAGCTATTGCATAAACGCAATTGCAAAAGAATTGCTTTCTGGCAATAATGAGCCGCTGATTTTACTTGTTCCTGAGCAGGCTACATACCAGGCTGAGCGTGCGATTCTATCCGACAAGGGAATCGACGGCTTCCACAGGCTGAACGTGCTTTCGTTTGACAGGCTCGAATTTTTATTGCTTGAGAAAAATACCGCCAGGGAATCCGTTTCCCGAATCGGCAGACAGATGATAATCCACAGGATTCTTCGCGAAAACTCAAAAAAGTTAAAAATCTTCGGCTCATCAGCTTCCCATCCCGGCCTATCGCGGCAGATGGCTCAGACTATCGAAGAAATTCATCAATACGCAGGAACCCCCGATGATATCGATGCTTTGATTGGCGAATTACAAAAAAAACAGGAAAACAGCTCTACCTTCCTGAAATTCAGTGATATAAGGCTGATTTTGGGTGAATATCTAAAGTTCATCGAAACTGATTTTTACGATCCCGACGTACAGTTGGCATCAGTTTGCAGGGCAATATCTCAATCATACCTAACCAAAAAAGCAAGGCTTTGGGTCGATGGTTTTGCCGGTTTTACAGGGACAGAGCTGGCGATTCTCGCGGAGATGCTGAAAGCCGCTGCTGATTCTAAAATTGCTCTTTGTCTCGATCCGTCTCGAATAGATTTTGCGAATCCCTCAAAAAGCTGTATAAATAAAGCTGATTTATTTAGTCCCACCGAACAAACATTCGCAGAGCTTATGGAGATAATTAAAAAAATCAAAATTCCATTACTCGAACCGGTTCTTCTTGAAAAAACGCTTAGATTCACTTGCCCGGAGCTTGCTCATATTGAAAAAAATATATTCAAACCCGGGTATCCCAAATTACAATCTGCTGAAAATATTCGCATTATTTCGGCGCCGAACGAGCGTGCGGAAGTGCAATTTACTGCAAGACAGGTAGTTCGCCTTGTTAATGAAAAAGGCTTTCGATACCGTGACATTGCAGTCATAGCCTCGGATATCGAAATCTATCATCATTATATCAGGGCGTATTTCGATGATTATAAAATTCCGTTTTTTATCGATAAGCGAAAACCTTTAAGCCGCCACCCCGTGGTTGAGCTGATTTGCTCTGCTTTGAAAATTATTACCGAAGGTTTCGCCCACCACGATATTTTCGCATATCTGAAAACAGACCTTGTCCCTATATCGAGATATGATATTGATATCCTGGAAAATTACTGCATTGCCTTCGGTATATCAAACAACGACTGGCTCGATTCCAAACAATGGCGATTTGCAGGCAAAAACAGCGAGGTATTTAACGAGGAAAAAATAAATCAAATCAGAACAAAAGCTGTTTCTCCCCTGCTCGGGTTAAAACAAGGCCTTAACGAAGAAAATGTCACTGTCGAGCAGCTCACAAAAGCTGTTTTTGATTTCCTCGATTGTCTAAAAGTTCAGGAAACAATTAGCGCCTGGATAGAAAATGCAAAAGAAGAACCTGATTTCGAGAAGGTCGATGAGCATCAGCAGTTTTATAACAAACTAATCGATGTATTCGATGAGCTTGTCGAAATTTTCTCAGGTCAGTCTATGCCGGCTGCTGATTTCTATGCGATTGTCAATTCTGCTTTTTCACAATTGACATTAGCATTCATTCCCCCGACCCTCGACCAGGTGCTCGTAGGCTCAGTCGAGCGCAGCCGGCACCCCGATTTGAAAGCCGTTTTTTTAATAGGAGCTACACAAAAACAATTCCCCGTCCCTGTAAATCAGGGTAGTATATTAAGCGATGACGACCGGGAAACCGCAGAATCGCTGAATTTTTCGTTAGCCGCTTCGGTTGACAGGACACTTTGCGAACGACAGTATTTGGCTTATATCGCTTTTACCCGCCCTTCCGGGATTTTGTATGTCACTTATCCTTCTATAAACGAAAAAGGCAGCGGCACGCCTCGCTCGCAATTCGTTGGAGACCTCGAAGCATTATTTGAGAATCTCCGCGAACAGCCGATTGATAATGCACAAACTGATTCTAAAAATGTATTCAGCGAGAACGAACTGGCTGATTTGCTCTGCGGGTGCTTTGGCAAAGACACTCTGTCTAATAATTTTCACTCATGTTTGACTCAGACAGACCTTGAAGAAATATGCTCGGATGAGCAGCTTTCCAGTTTGGGCTTAAAAGCTCTTTCTGCAATAAATTACAATAACAAAGCAATTCTTGAAAAGAGCATAGTCGGTGAAATATTCGAGAAAAGGCTGAAAGGCTCTGCGACAAGGCTCGGCACTTTCGCTTCATGTCCCTATCGTTATTTTGCACGATATACCCTCGATTTGAAAAAGAGAAAAGAATTTACCCTCGAGCCTCTTGACCTTGGCAATTTTTACCATAGTGTGCTGGATGCCCTTGTAAAGAGAATTAACGCGGAAAACAAAGACTTCGGAACGATAGATAACGATGCACTTATTAAAATACTCAACGGGGAAATCGAGAAGCTTGTAAAGGCAAATCCTTTCCTGTCACAGTTTATAAACAGGCGTTCCTACAATGAGTTTATTATCAATTCCGCCTGCGAGACTCTTAAAGACTGTGTGCTTGCAATAGCTCAAATGACTCGCGCAGGCAGTTTCAGGCCGTGTGTCTCGGAAATTTCTTTCGGCCAGGTTAAAGACAGCTCTGAAATACTGGGAAATTTCGAGATTGAGCTGCCCGGCAATCGCGTGATTGGTTTGTCCGGGAAAATTGACAGGCTCGATATCGCAGAAATCGATAACGAGAAAATAGCTGTTGTTTTCGATTACAAACGAAGTGACACAAAATTTAACTGGTCGAAATTCCATCATGGTTTGGATTTGCAGTTGCCGATTTATATGTTAGCTTTACGCCAGTCTCAAAACCCGGATACCAGAAATATAATCGGCGCATTTTTTATGCCCGTAGAAGTACAAACTCACAAAACAAAATATGCTGACCTTGAAAATAAAAAAGACATTTTCGATTACAAGGCAAAAGGCATATTTAACGGCAGGTACTTTCAGCAATTAGATAAAACCGTCAGCTCAGGCCGGAGTAAATTCTATAACTTTGGTTTTACCTCCGGTGACGGACAATATGGATATTATTATAACAGCGGCTCACTCAGGCCCGACGATTTCAATGCGATTCTTGATTATGCCTGTAAAGAAATTGTCACCCTCGCGAAAGAGATTATCTCCGGTAAAATTGATGTTAATCCGTACCGTTTGGGACTCGAATCGCCCTGCCGACATTGCGATTATCTTTCCGTTTGCAGGTTTGACTGGCAAATAAACGAGTACAATTATTTAGAGACACTTAATAAAACTCAGGTGCTCGAAAATATCGGGGGCGGCAATGGCTGATAAAAAGATTAAATGGACCGACCAGCAGCGGCAGGCCATCACGGCAGAAGGCAGTGACATTCTTGTTACAGCTTCCGCGGGAACGGGAAAAACCGCCGTGCTTTCGGGACGCTGTGTGCATATAGTTTCGGAAAAATCCGATGTCCGAAACATACTTGTGCTGACTTTTACCGAAGCAGCCGCAGAGCAGATGCGAAGCAGAATCGCCGACAGGCTTAAAGATGAATATTTACAAAAACACGACAATAATCTTCGCTTCCAGCTTATCCTGCTCCAGGGTTCCGATATCGGCACGATACATTCTTTCTGTAAAAGAATTATCACCGAGCATTTTTATAAGCTCGGTCTCGACCCGACTTTCAGAATCATTGACGGTGACGAGCAGAGGCTACTCAAAGCAGAAGCTCTCGAAGATACGATAGACTGGGCATGGCAGCAGATTGAGCTATGTCCCGACCTCAAGCGGCTGTTGTACCGGCGCGACCTTCGCAAAAACGATGGATTTCTCTCGAAAATAATCGCGATGAGCGAATACCTCGATGGTGTTGTCTCTCGAAAAAACTGGTATGAAAGAGCCTCGCATCTGGCAAAAACTGCAAATATTGCAGCTTCCGAGCCAGGAAAAAAACAAAAAGAAATAATTACAGAAAAAATCAAAAGAATACTCGCACAGCTTAACTGGTCATTTAATCTTGCTTTAAGCCAAAATGCAGAATCAGGCTGGGCTGAAAAATTCCGGCATACTCACATCGAGCCGATTGAAGATTGTATTAATATGCAGGAAGCAGGCGATTGGAACAAGTGTCTCGATGTGATACGAAATTATCAAAAGCCAAGAACAAATAGACCCAAAGATTTGCCTGAGCAAATTGCAGAGCTTATTAAAAATACCGCTAAAAACTCGGTGGACGATTTCAGGGAGCTATCGGAGCTTGCGATTGTTAATCCTGATTATTTCGATAAAATCGGTATTATAGCAGGCTCGCAGACTTTCGTGCTTGTCGAGCTTATACGCAAATTCGACCAGCTTTATAGTGAAGCTAAAAACAAAATCAACTGTCTCGATTTTGCAGACCTCGAGCACTACGCTCTGAAACTTTTGTCAGATGAAAATTCGCCTGAAGATAAGCCGCATCCATCTGAGACTGCGCTTGCACTTCAGCAGAGATATAAATACATTTTTGTC
>CAYSHS010000288.1:0-4821 GCA_964430845.1 uncultured Pirellulales bacterium
CAGAACTCTGATTGTTTGAATATCTTCTCAAATGATTTCCCAGGTTGTGTATGTACTAGTATCAGAGCAGGCAGAAGGTTTATTTATAAGGCGAAATTCCGTGAATGGGTTCAGGTGACAATTGGAGGCAAAGTATATGTTTGTTCCCCATATGTATATTGGCGCAGTATAATACATACAAAATGTCCAGACAATACTACGGGGTGGATATGGGATTCTACAAAAACAACGGAGATTGTTACTGGAACGTTAGATGGTTGGGCAAATACTTGGTTGGAAGATTAATATTTATCAGGAGAAATTAAAATGGGAAAAAAAACATTTATATTTATTATTATAATTATTTGTATTAGTACATTTCTTACAGAACTAAGTTTCTCAGAGAAAGCGAATGAAGCTAAAAAGGAAAATAATTGGAAAGAACTGATTCAATCAGAGAAAACAAAAGACCGAGAAACTGCCAGAGATATATTATTTAATGAACGAAAAGATACTATTGATTTTTTAATTTCAGTAGTTAACAGCCCTATCATAGAAGGTGAAGACTATTATAATTTCTATACTTCTCGTAATATTGCAATTTCTCTTTTGGGCACTTTTCGTACAAAGGAAGCTGTTCAGGATTTAGTTCAGTGGCTAGCACCAAAATCAGGACAATCATTAACTGTTGATGAGACACACTTATATACTCCTGCTGGACGGGCACTTGTAGAAATTGGACTTCCATCTGTAATGTCAATTATAGAGCGTTTGAAACTGGGGGAAGATTTTTATGGCTATTTATTTTTTAATGAATGCACCAAAGTTCTAGTGAGTATAAAAGGAGTTCCGGGAACTGAACTTTTACTTGAATCCTCGATAGCAAAGGAAACAGACCCCGAAAAGAAGAAAAATCTTCAGATTGGATTGGAATTTATGAAAGAACCCAAGATGCATAGCTGGTTGGAGGATATGTATAAAAGAATAAACAATCTGGAATAAAATTTTTAGAACTTTATTATGGCCCTTATTCTGTTTAAGGAACACCAACTCCAACAAAGCTGAATAATTTTACAAATCAATATGTATTATAATATGCTTTATGTGTATGACCATTAGTAAAAGCTATGCTTGTGATCAGTATCCTATTGCAGATATTACAACTCCTGGCGATGGAGCTATTTATCGTTGGATTGATGATCCAAGTGCAATACTTTTTACCGGTACAGGTATCGATCCCGATAATGGCTACCCACCGGAAGAAGGGCAAGGTATTACACAGTGTGAATGGTGGCTTTATTCTTATCAAGATGATGTAGACCACTGTCTTACAATTGACTATGATTCTTCAAGTTCTTTTTATTTCTATAACAACTATTCTTTCAATCCGTGGTGGTACTCGGTACCGGGCCATTATGAAATGGAGCTTTTTGTTTTGGGTGATGATTCATATGTTGGTTATTATGATTATTCCTCCTATCCGGACTATTATGACTATCGTGATGTTTACCTTATAGATGCGGTTTTTACCAGCGTGCAGGAATACGTACCATACGGAGCGGGAAATACTTTTAAGTATTATTTGCTGCCTGGATCAGGCTGGGAGCCAAGTTATGTCACGCTTTATATAAAAGATGATGCAGGTAATTGCGCATATTTGTATTTAGATACACCTCCAATTTCTATGGGAACTGAGGAATACCCGATAGAGATTGCCTGGAACGGGATTGGCAACCTTGGTTCTTATAGCGGCGTTACTCTTCCGCCCGGAAGTTATACTGCATATTTTTACGCTTATAAAGCTGGTGCTCATATAGAAAAAGAAATCCAATTTACTATTGTTAAAGTGGATTTAGATACAGATATTGACGGCGATGGAGATATTGATAATGATGATGATCCGGGCGAAGAAAATCCTGGCGGCTATATAGTTGTTGGTGGTCAGCGAAAACGTATAAATCTTAATGTTTGGCCTTTTGCCGATTTATATTATGGTTATGTTGTTATAGAGATAACAGAAGATAGCGAGGAGAAGGCGAAAATTTACACTTCTCCAACCATCGGCAGTCCATATGACTATCTTGTATTTGATTTGTCATCTGGCACAGAACATGATATATTACAAGCTGTCATCAATAACGGCCTCTATATACAAGGCATTGACGCCAGTTCAAATCCACAGGATATAGAAGTGACATTAACATACTACGATGCATCTTATTATCCCCCAGAACCTGTATATGTAGATACAGTCAATTTTACTGCTTTAGAACTAGAGGTCTATATAGATGAAGATAAAACAGTTCCATTAGAAGATTGGCCTGAATTTGAAGACATAGGATTTTTACGTTCGCCAAAGTATTTCTTTGGCAGTAATAATCCCATTTATGTTGTAGTTAAAAATCTTGGAACAAATGGTTATACCGCTGAGCAATTTACCGATGTAGTTAAAGTTACATCTGAATCCGGTGGCCTTGCGTGCCTTACATTAAAAGAAACAGGGCCTGCTACAAATGAGTTTGATAATATTGCTGCGTTAGGTGAATTACTTTATCTGTCAAATGAGAATTCTTCTGGCGCCAGCGACAAAATAAAAGTTATGACAGAAGAAGTTCTTACTTTTTCTCTTGAAATACCTCCGGGTTCGGGTAATTATGAAGAGTGTTTCGATGTTATGGTCGATAGAGCTGAGATGGGTGTTGAGTACCAAGACTGGTATACTAGGGATGGACATGTTCCTGGTTTACCGGATGTACCGTGTCATGCATTTGGGCAACAACTATATGATAACATCGGAGGTTCACCATTTGTGATCTGGTATAAAAATTTTGTAAATACAGAGTTAGATTCAAAAAAATTTCATTGGCAATGGGAATATGATGAATATTATGCTGATTCTGTTGATTTAGTTTCCTGGAGCGGCCATAGTTATGGAGGAAAGTGGGCTTTTTACAAGGATAACTCTGGGAATTTAGATTTACTTGATATTGCAAGCTATGAAGTTCACTTAGGAGATACTGATGCTGAATGGGTTATTTTTGATACATGTTACTCATTAATGACTCATCTTTCAGATGAAAATCCTGCGAATCCTTCTGCTATTCTTGAAACTTTGAAAGATTGGCTTCTAAACGAAAGTTATTATGACCCATCAATCAGAAATGCACACATGTTTCTTGGCTTCAAGAGCCCTTGTTACACAAATTATGTACCGGAGGACGGTGTTACTTTTGCCCAACATCTAAAACATTATGATGTTAAAACAGCGTGGAAAAAGTATGTTGAAGATACACAACCGGCAAGCACAACTGGTAGGATTTTCTATGCTGTTAACTGTCAATATGATGGCTTTGATCTCTCTGGAGGTCCCGGATTCGCAGGGCGTGATCCGCTATATACGGATACATGGGCTTATGAGAATATACCAGTAAGTCCATAAAAATATTTAGAATTTATCCAAAATTTGACTAAAATATATTTATGAAAATAATGATATATTACATGACAAACAATTGAAGGAAAAGAAATATGAAGATTGATAAAAAGACAAAATTACTTTATCCATTGATAATATTGGGTGTTTTTTTCTTAATATCATCAATATTATTCTTTTCAAACAGCAAAGATAAAAATGTGAAAGATTTTAATGATTACGAAGAACTTCGATCAGGAGAAAAACTTCCAATTTCGTTCGGATCAAATCTTGGTTTTCCTCCGGGTTGGACAATGCCGAATTATGACTTTGAGGGTGATTTCCCCAAAATTCCTGAAAAAATGATGATATTTAAAGTAATTCCACCAAAACTATTATCAGAAACAGATATAAGACAAATAGGCCATAAATATTTCGGTATATCATCTGACGCATTTTTTGATCCTGGGATTGCATTTTGCACACTTATTACTAATACTCATATATTGAATATATCTCAAAAAACAGGCTTTCTCTCTTTTGACCTACGGTCGAAAAAAAACGAGGAACACAGTACAAACAGGGATGATTATCCGGATGATGACGAATGTAAACAGATCGCTATTAAATTTCTTAAAGAAAAAGGACTTTTTGAAAAAGATACAGCGGAACCAAGAGTTACTGAACAAATGAAGCTTTCAGGTTTTATTAACGTAGGATTCGATAGTTTAATTGGAGGATATAAAACTTATGGAATAGGTCGAAGATTAAGAGTCGGAGTTGGTCCAGAGGGTGAAATAAAATATGTACAAAAACAATGGATCAATGTAGAACCTTGGAAGTTTGCTCCTATTAAGACACCACAAGAGGCTTTTAATGAATTAAAGAATGGCAAAGCATTTTTTGCTGACATAGGCGTTAGTAAAATTGACGAAATAACAATAAGATACTTCACACAGGAATTTCAGAGGGGATATATAGCACCAGTTTATTATTTCAGCCTAAAGAAAGCCGGAGGGACTTGTATAGTAGTTCCAGCCGTCAGGTCTGAATATATAATGCCAGATACACAAATGATAGAGTTAAATAAAGAGAAAGAATAGCTTTTTGAACCAAAGGAAATAAAGTTTTGCGATATAATATTTATATAATTTTGCTTTGCCTGCTGTCGGGATAGTTATTGCTGGTCTATTCATATTTTCAAGGAAAAAGAAACCCAACAAAGCTGAATAATTTTAAGAATCAATAGTAACTAATCATTATAACCGCGGCTTGGAAATAATCCTCCTGCCGCGATTTTGGAATAGACAATGGTTTTCTATAGTAATTCTTACGACCCCGATGACGGCGAGCCTTATGGAGGTAACCATGGGATAGTAGGTTGTAAATGGGATGTCTGGAAATTTTATTATTCTACCGGTGAAGAAGGG
>CAYSHS010000289.1:0-4819 GCA_964430845.1 uncultured Pirellulales bacterium
ATTCAGTCTGGTTGCTTGTTTTCACAATAAGTTCTTCAATCACAGTTTGACTTGCTTTTAATCGTGCTATATCCATTTCTAAAACACGTTTCTTGCTGCTTATTTGCTGTTGTTCTTCAAAAAGGATATTGGCGGGAATACTTTCAACTGGTTCAGATGGTATTTCTTTCGGAAAGCTTGTCAGGAAGTTAATGATTTTGTCTTGAACTTCAGGTGTATTCCGAACAGATATTTTTCCTCCCTGCATATCAGCAATCATCCCTTCACCTTCAGGAGTCAAATCATACCAGCTATCAGGTTCGATAGTTTCCATCATAGCACTTACTAACGAACTAATTGTTCTGCCGTTTATCAAAAGCCCGGATATGTCATAGAGAAAAGTAACCATTGGGATTTTTATTGAATCTTTAGTTGCTATTGTTATTATTCCTTCATGGTACAGATATCCAAGCGACACATCGGGAGTAGAAAGTCCGGTTAATAAAGTTTCAATTGCCGCACGAACTTTAACTTTTGGTAATGGCCCAATCTCGGCAGGTGTTTCTGGCTGGATATCTGCTAAGTCTGCCAAATCTCTCCAGTTGGGTTGGATTTGTAAAGGTGGCTCTACGGAGTGAGCTATTTCATTTGAAACTTCTGCAAAAGACATTGAAGGATCTAATATTGAAAGGTCAACTACCTTTTCGAGTTGTCTTTTTATATCGTAATCAATCTCATAATCCCCATTGGGAATTACTTTAATAACAGGTTCTTCATTGAGTTTATTAAGTTGAGATTCAGCTTCATCATAATTTATCATTGTATTTTCATATTGTGTATTGAATCCATCCAAATATTCTTTGTAAGCCTTTTTTAGACTTACTTTCAGGTTTTCGACTATGGCTTTCAGTATTCCATTCGCTTCAGGTCCGACATGTGGACTCAACGAAACTATCAACTCACATGTATAAGTTATTACTCCTCTTTGTTCTTCGGCAGTATAGTTATTAACTAAAACTTCTACATTTTCGGGAGAAACACCTAATACATCCTGAATAGCTTTCCCTTTGACACCGGAACTTTGTACTATAGCCATAAGGTTGAATTTAAAAAAATCAGAATATGTAATAATCTGTAAATGACAGCTTGCCTGACTTTCTTGAACGTTTCATCATCCAGCATTTTGCTATCAGCTGCAGGGTGCGATTCAGCATCCAGTTTTTTTATAATCTTGCGTCGATGGAAAAGCTGTTTATATCGAAAAGTGCGGCATTTATTTATTGTTATTGTAAAGAGCCATGTTTTTACATCGCAGTCGCGTCTGAATTTTTTGAAGCCCACAAAAGCCGCCAGGAAAACCTCCTGGGTAATGTCCTCGACATCACCAGGCCAGCCCAGAAGCCTGTTTGCCAATAGCCCTATATCGCCGGAGTATTGCTCGATAAGGTTCTCGAAAGAGACCTTATCGCCCCGGCGGGAGTCTGCGACAACCACTTCATCTCCAGTTCTCTCGGCCATGACTGATATATTAGTCTCAAAACCACTAAAAAACTTACAAAAAAACCTACTTTTTTGGAAAATTGGCTTTGTTTCGCAAATTCCCATACGCAATACGCAGAACGCAAAACGAATAATTTGGCTTTGTTTTACATTTTTAATCTGTGATTTTGCAGTTCGCATTTCAGGTTATGAATTGTTTCCCCCTTTCCTGGTATGATAATATAATTTATCTTACTCATATATTCTATATGTTATATAGTTATCATACATACTTTGTTCGGGAAAATCAAGGTCAATTCTGAAAAATTCCAGGAAATATTTTTTTATGAGTTTTTTCAAGGATAAAATCTTTTTGGCGGATTGTGGATGCTCAGGCCGAAAGCGTCTTCGGTTGCTTCTTTGAGCACCTCGGAAACCGTCGGGTGGGGGAAAGCTATCTTGAAAATATTTTCTGTTGTGCCAATAAGTGTCCTGGCGGCTGCAATCAGTTCCGTGACAGTTGCTCCTGCCATTGAGACACCGAGGATTTTATTTGTGGATTTTTCTTTTATTACCCTGACTTCACCAATAGTTTCGTTATGTGCGATACTCCTGCCGTTGGCTTTGAAAAACGATTTTCCAACAGTGACTTCGATACCTTCTGCGGCGCATTTTTGCTCTGATTTTCCGACTGAAGCGATTTCCGGGAAGGTATAAACTGCGCGGGGAATAAGATTGTAGTCTCCCATTTCCACGTCGCCTCCTGTTGCATTAATAGCGGCTATTTCTGCTTCTGCGAATGCTCCATGCGCGAGGTATGTCGTACCTAACGCATCGCCTATTGCATAAACTCCTGGAATGTTTGTTCTCATTTTTTTATCAACCGAGATTAGATGACTATTCATTTGCAAATTCATGGCATCGATGGTTTCTTTATCGACAGTTGCTCTTGTGCCTACTGAGACCAGGACTTTTTCTGCTTCGATTACCCGGCCATTTTCAAGATTAACCTTTGCAGGCAGGTTAATTTTATCGACTGAAACAACTTTCTGACTTGTGATTGAATCTATTCCGAGTTTTTTGAATTCACGTTCGATAAGTCTGCCAATCCATTCATCTTCCATAGGAATCAGTCGTGAAAGTGCTTCGACTATTGTTACTTTGGTTCCCATAGCGGCATAAACGCAGGCCATTTCGCAGCCTATTACGCCACCTCCTACGATGACCATCGAATGAGGAATCTGCTCAAGATTAAGTGCTTCGGCGCTGTTGATAATGGTTTTGCCATCGAATGGAATGGTGGGAATTTCGACAGGCTTTGAGCCTGTTGCGATGATTATATTATTTGCTTCAATTTCTGTGGGCGCAGTTTCTGACTCGACAATAATTTTTCCGGGCGCAGTTACAATGCCTCTGCCTTCGAATATTTTTATCTTATTACCCAGTATCAGACCTGTAAGTCCTTTTCGGAAACCTGTAACTACCGCATCTTTTCTTTTTTGGATATTCGGCCAGTTTGGAGTCGCCGGCTGGGTATCGATTCCCATCAATCTTGCATTTTTTATGGAAAGCAGGGTATGAGCAGAAGCCAAAAGCGTTTTTGAAGGGATACATCCACGATTCAGGCAAGTTCCCCCGATAAGGTCTTTTTCAACAATCGCTACCGAAGCGCCTCTTTGAGCGGCTTTAATTGCTGCCACGTATCCACCAGGCCCGCTTCCTATTACTGCAACATCAAATCTCTCTGACATAATCTACCCTTTTTTATGTGAAACTATCATTAATATATATAAAAAAGACAGGTTAATATAGCAGAAAGAGACCTTGGAATAAAGTATGGGTATGTTTTTTAAAAAAAATCACATTTTACAAACAATTTACAAAACGTATCTCTATTTGGTATTATAATGAATAGCTATATTCTTAAAAAGATACAGAGAAATGTTTACTGGGAGAAAAAAATAAAAAGATATTATTATCTTTTGTTCCTTTACCTTATATTCATTTGCGGCGATTCTGCAATATCGCAGGAGATATTGTCTGAAACCGTTCTTGTAGATGCGTTCGAGAAAGGTCGTTCTCTGGTTATTGCTGACATTTTATCTAAAGAGGTGCGAGAGGATGGAATGTGTAACGTAAAAATTAAGGTTGTCAAGCCTGTGATTCCTGGTGATTTAACTGAAGATGATTGTGAAGGGATTTTGGATTTATTATATATAGCGGAAGTTTAGAAACAGGTTCACGGTATGCGTTGTTTGTCTTAAAAGACTGTCCTTATGAATATTCATGGGCAAATAGAAATGATATTCAGTTGATGAATAAATCAGACAATACAGAAATAGAAGAATTAACACATTTGGCAGAGATGTATTTGTTCTTTCCATTACTTTTGACACAGACCAAAAAGTTCAAAAGATGATATATGGACAGGATAAAAAAGATAAATGGACTAAAATTGAACGTGCAGTAAACACTTTGTATGGATTACCCGGACAGCCTGAAAAAGCATTGCTTAAATTTCAGAAAGCGCTGCAAAGGCAAGATTGGCAGGGTGTGTTGCCTTTATGTTCTGAGAATGTACGTAAAAAGTCTCAGGAATTCGAATCTTTGGAAAAATTCTTTAAGGATTATCTGCCTATAGAAGAATTGCAGAAAATGAGAGAATTTCCAACAACAGGTTATTCCGGAAGCTCTGATAGAATAAGGACAATTAATCTTGACCTATCACTTTCGGCTTTTGACCCGGGAACCTATGATTCCGTAAGCTGGAAATGGTCACTTGTCAGAAATGAAGGTACATGGCTTGTTGACTTTAAAGTTATTCCTTTGGAAATGATGGTTCAAAAGGAAAAACTTCGCAGAAAACTTCATCATGAGGATTATGAAACTCGAAATGCAAAATTTGAGAAAGGTATAAAATATAGTTTAATACCTCTTACAGAAGATTTTGTTATCGGAGAGCCGATGACGTTTCGAATAGAAATAAAGAATATTAGTGATGCCCCTATACTATATATGACTATAAATCCCTTAATGATTAATGACCCGATGAAAATAATTGGACCAAACAGTGAAAAAACCAAATACGTTGATATGACTTCACAAACTTTCATGGGGGAAGAAGTCATCCTGCCTGGAGAAAATGCAAATGGGGCAATGTTTATAGTATAGATCACGATACGCAAACACTTTGGCCTGGTTATCGTGAACAGATAATCAAGTCGCTCGAAATCAAAGAAATTAACCTTTGATTCCTGAGCGAAACTTTTTAAATTTATACAAGCAGCAAAGTTGTTCTATTGTCCTCTTCTTGTTGTTCCTCTTGTGCCGGTTCTGGTTCTGTTGCCACCAGCAACACCTC
>CAYSHS010000290.1:0-2601 GCA_964430845.1 uncultured Pirellulales bacterium
GGCGGGCGAAGCTCGGGCGTGGACGGTATGAGCACGTAGTCGTTTGTCCCGTCGAACTCGAGCGAGAACCCTCCGAACGCGCCGAAGATCGCACATTCGTCGGGCGCGCCATCTTCGTCACAGTCGTGACTCGTGCCGCCCAGAATGTCGCACGCGTCTGCGATTCCGTTCTTGTTCTGATCCTGCTTAAAAGGCTCATAGCCGATAGCGAATTCCTCGGAATTGCTCAACAAATCATTATCAGAATCCTGGTGAACCGCAATTTGGTGCTCATCCGGTACAATTGCCGGATTATCATCTGCATAAACCTTGTGTATTCCGGCACTTGCGCCAAAAGTAATGGCGGCGGCCGCTCCGGCTGTTAAGGCTTTTTGTTTAAAATTACTTCGCTGTTTTGCATTTTTCCGATGTTTTCTTCTTAATTTTTTCATTTTTTAACCTCCTGTAAAGGTCCAACTTAAAATTAATTATATCAACAAAACTAAGCTTTGTCTATATTTTTTAGCGCTTTTATTTTGTATTCTCATAATAGAGTAAAATTCTACTCTGTTAAAAGTTAAGCTATGCAAAGTCTCTTTGCTTCGTCAATTCCGAAACACAAAATCTTGTTTTTAGAACAAGCCTGAGTCTATAGTATTAATTCATTAATGACGAAAAACTTACGGTTTTTTCTTAAAAAATTCACATTTTTCAAAAAACAGGTAAAATAAACGTAAGGAAATATTAAATATTGAATTGTATATATAGAATAAACAAACTGCATGAGTAACAATGTTAATTATCTTGAATTGGTCAAACAAGCCCAGCTTGGTTGTCAAGAAAGTATGACTCGTCTAACCAAGTTGACAGAAGGAAGTCTTTGCGCATATATTTATCGGCTCACACTAAATTATGAATTAACCGAAGAGCTTTTGCAGGAGACTTTGTTGGAAATGGTTAAATCCCTGAAGAAGCTAAAGTTTAAACATGTTAACCAATTCTGGGCGTGGCTGTACAGAACTGCGTTGGGTAAGGTTCAATTACACTTTAGAGCACAACAACATGAAAAGGCAATCCCGATGTCAATGTTTAACAAAGAGCATTTATCAGGCCTGGCCTCGCTAGACTATAACGATGGATTAAGTAACATGATCCGTAAGGAACTATCAGATACAGTATTTGAAGCAATCGGAAAATTGAAACTCAGGCACAGAAACGTCCTTGTGCTGCGGTGCTTGGAACAAAGGTCTTATTCTGAAATCTCTGCAATTATGGATTGTAGCGAGATAGCAGCTCAGGTATTATTTTTCCGGGCGAAACGTTCACTTAAACGGCAATTATCAAAACATGGTTTTGGTAAGGGGTTCCTGCTGTTAGCACTGGGATTATTTGCTCGTTTAACCACTCCTGCTAAAGCCGCTCCTGCTATTCCGGCAACTACCACTTCATTACAAGTTGGACTCGTCGCCTCGATTATTGGTGCCATAGAAACTAAGTTAGGTATTGTTGTTGGTACTGTTGTTACCGCAATAGTTCTTACTATGGGAGGAATCAGTGTGGTTCGTCATACTTCTAATCCTCCCGGTATTAGCGACATTAACAGTATAAGTTCGAATGTTAACAATGAAGTATTCCAGTATCCTGCCCAATTACTTGAAGCTTATGATCCCATTGGTAACGGCTGGAAAGGTATAGAAGCCAATGAAATTTCTACCGTTCCTGTAGTTCCTAAAGAGTGGCTTGTGGGTTCTCCACCATCAGAGCAGTCATCCGTTGTTCTGCCTATAGACTCTTGGATTGAATTAAAGTATCAAGATGCAATAGTAGATGGTCCAGGCGATGATATACTTATCACTGAATGGGGTGAAAATGGTGAGCAAGCCCGTGTATTTATTACTGACGGTGCTGATAATAAATACCTGCTCGGTACAATAAGGATTGCAAGTACCGGTTTGCAGGTGCCTACTGAGGTCGGTTTTGATATTTCTGGTATCTCATTGTCATTCGTACCCCGTGCAATACGTATTATTGGAACACAAGGAGGTGGAGGTACAAATGGATTTGACCTGCATAGTGTACGTGCGAGAACTAACATTAATCAGACAAACAATTGAAAGTTCTATATTAATTTACAAGGAGCAAGGTAAAATCAACACTACTCGGGAACAAAAAGGATTCACAATAGTTGAACTTTTGGTAGTAATATCTATCATTGCATTATTGATGGGGATATTGCTGCCAGTATTAGGCAAAGTACGAAAGCAGGCAAAAGCAATCGCTTGTCACTCGAACCTGAAGCAACTGGGTACGATTTTTTTGATGTATATGGATAAAAACGATGGTTCTATGCCTTATACAAGCAGAAGATGGCCAGATGTGCTACAGTTAAACTCCAACATTAATAATAAAATACTTTTCTGTCCTATGGCCACAAAATTTGATGATGAGGGAGGCCGTCATCCATTTGCGGCCTATCGGACTTTTAGTTTCGATGCAGATTTTTATTCAGCTTGTGGTAGTTATGGTATAAATGGCTGGGTTTGCAATCGGCCTTCAGGATCAGCAATAAATCCTTACGGACTTCCAACTTCAAACAACTGGGTAAGGATTAATGACAATCAG
>CAYSHS010000290.1:2611-4794 GCA_964430845.1 uncultured Pirellulales bacterium
TATGTGGGTTGATAGTTATCCGGATTCTGCAAACATACCACCACCAGTTGATGGCTATCAATGTAACTGGGGAATTCCATCAGCAAGTAAAAATAAACAAATGGATATATTCTGTATGAATCGACACGAGGATTATATAAATGGTATTTTCATGGACTTCTCCGTTAGAAAGATAGGGCTTAAGGAACTATGGAAGTTGAAATGGCATCGCAACTTTGATACAAATGCTCCCACGCCTGAATGGCCAAACTGGATGAAAAAGCTTAAAGACTATTAGATAGTTTATTTTACAACCTCCACAAAAAAGCCGGACTCGAAAAAGTCCGGCTATAATAACTATAAGGATTAAAAGAACTATTTTATTTTCCTAAACTATTCGGATCAAATATCCACTCAGGAGATTCAAGGTCGGTTTTGAAATATATCTTTTTTTTACTAATACGTTTGGTAGTTTTACCATCGCGGTATTGGTTTTGTGATTTTGTTTCTATCACCTTTGGATACCATTGACCAGTATCGGTTTGACCGAATTCTGTTACTTCAATGATTTCATTATATGCAGGTTGAATCACATCGGGATTAAATTTCTCAAGCCATGATTTGTCTTTCTGCCAGGGTGCATCATATAGTTCCTCCTGTTCATATCGCTGACAAATATAATCTCGCTGAGGATTCAAATAAGTCCTGATTCTTCTCGGTGGAATAGCAACGCTTTGTTCTGTTGACTTGTCGATTTGGTCTGTTCCGGGTTTACTAAAAAACATGCTTCCCAGGCTTGCTTGACGTTCGTATTCAATACAAATCAGGTTATGTTCTTTTGCGTATTCGTTGTTGTTGATAACGCACTGATCGACATCCAGATAAAAAGAAAGAAAACGGGAATTCCAGCCAAGGTTAATTAAATTATTTTCTCCATATAAATCACCATCAATGATATATCCTTTCGGTTCTATCTTCCACATATCATTCATTCGCCGAGCTTCATACTGAAACTTTCCATCGTATAAGTAAACGTTCGAAAGTGTGCCATATGCAACCCACCAATCCATCATTGTTTCGAAACTATCGCCCATTTCCTCTGCATATTTAATACGTTTCTGGCGTTTTTCTTCGACTTCAATTTGAGGCAGACTATATGTATCAATCCTTAACATTGTATCAGTTCGATAAACGATTGATACTCCTTGATTTAAAAAAGCCTCAACTGATTCATCATATAAGCTGTCTGTTACAATGGCGATATATGTTGAGGGCGCTGATTTCTTATGCAATTGATAGGCTTCTATGATCTGTGGCAATCCAGACGCAGGTGAGTTGTCAATAATCTTTGTTGAGATTGGAATTCCGAGAGCATAAATATCCTGTGGTCCATCCTTGGGATAATCAAAGTGCTTTTCATGCTCGGTTAAACCTTCTCCATGGGATTCTATTACTTTTTCTTTGTAGAAAACAGGGAGTTTCTTTTCTGTGTCAATTATCATACTTATTTCCATAAGTCGCCCATTTAGTGATCCTTTGATTTTGAAAGTCATGGTTTCTCTGCCTTGATATTCACTTTTTTCCTGTATGATTTGCGCATCAGCATCACGAAACATTTTCATCATGCTTTCCCAATAATCCGAAATTGAATCTATCTGATCCAATTTGTCATTATAGTCATATGAAATCGTAATCGTTTCCGAAACTTTGTCGTATTTGTGAAGTACATTCCCTTGTCTAAACCTAATTTCTCCGGAAGACTGTTTGCTTGCAGAGATTCCTGTTTCGAACGAAATCCAACCTTCATCTCTGTCTGGTTCTCCAGAAGATTTTGTTCCTTCAATAACATAATGCATCCAGGGCATTTTCTTGGTGTTTTCTATTGCTTGAGCTAATGCCGAGTTGGTTATACTCACTTTAACACCAAATTGTTTTATACCTATCAGTATCGCAATAATTATCACTGCGGCGGCGAATTTAATTAGCGGGCTTCTAATTATTTTACTCCAGGTTGATTTAACTGTTCTCGATGTGTGTATAGTGACTTGCTCATTGTTGTCCAGATTTTCGATAAGAGAATCCTGAAGAACTTTGATTTTTTGAGAAATTTCTTTAAATCCTGAACGAATATCTTTTTCTTCATTCAGCATGGCCAGATAAAGAGCTTTGCAGTTTTGGCAGGTTTCTAAATGCTTTTGAAGCTT
>CAYSHS010000291.1:0-4785 GCA_964430845.1 uncultured Pirellulales bacterium
AATGTGTTTTTAGCCCGACCGACGAAATGCTCCAGAACGGAGTTCATGCAATAGATATAGCAAAATCGCTTATCGACAGGGGTTTTCACCCACCAACAGTTTATTTTCCTACCATTGTCAAAGAAGCTTTAATGATCGAGCCAACGGAAACAGAAAGTAAGGAAACTATCGATGAATTTATTTATGCGATGATAGAAATCGCTGAGCTCGCTAAAAGTGAGCCGGAAAAACTTAAAGAAGCACCGATAAAAACTCCGATATGCCGTCCTGACGAAACAACTGCTGCAAAGAACTTGGATATTGCATTTTGGGAATAACCCTCTTTGCACAGATATCTCTTTTTCCATATATTGAAAAATATATACTTGTGGATATTATTTAGAATTGAAAGAAAGAGGACATTTGAAATGTTGACATTTGTTTCGACTTTTTAAGTTCTTTGTATTAAAGTACTTATGAAATTGGGTATTTTAAAAAATGGGGAGATATTGGTCTTCTGGTTGTAAAACAGTTGTACGGATTTTGGGTATAAAATATGACCAATTCAAACTTCAATTGAGGGCTATTAAAATATTTATTCCATTGATTCACTGCTTTACATATCTCTTAATTGAAAGTATCCTAACGTTCTTGAATGTTCCACAGTTAATGGAGCAGATATATGCTTGTTCCTAAAGGTAAGTACGATGTTATAGTAGTAGGTGCTGGTCCCGCAGGATCCACAGCGAGTTATATCCTAAGTAAAAATGGCCTGAGAGTACTCTTAATCGATAAATACTTATTTCCACGCGATAAGCTCTGTGGAGGTCTCTTGACGGAAAAGTCAATTCGATTAATAGAAACTATTTTCAAAGAGTCGCTACAAAGCCTTAAACAGCATGGAGCAATTAATTTAGAGTCGACTTCTTACAACCTGTATTATCGCTCTCGTCTTCTTTTGTCCGGTACGTCTGCAATTTCTTTCAAATTCGTAAACCGATCTGATTTTGATTATCTTCTGCTTAATCATACTCTTTCCAGTGGTACATATATTCTTGAGGAAGAAGTTGTAAAAGAATGTAATCCATCTGCTGGAACAATACTTACAAAATCTGGACAAGTTTTCTCTGGTCGTTTCATTATTGGAGCGGATGGTGTTAGTAGTATTGTAAGACATTATTTTCCTCAATCCTGTTATAACCATCATGATTGGCAGAAGCGTTTGACAACTGGTGTTGCGACAGAAATTTCTATTCAAGAGTTTCCATGGCAAGTTGATAGCCCGATGATCTATTTTGGTTTTTTGAATTTCGGTTATTCATGGGTGTTTCCCAAAAAAGAACATATACTTATGGGTATGGGCGGAATCACTCAAAAGAATCCTGATGGGATACATAAATGTTTTCGATCCTTCTGTTCTAATGTACTCGCATCAAAAAACATACCCATATTAAACTTTAGGAGTTATCCGATTCCCTTTGGAAATCATCTTGAGAGACCTGGGCATGGCTTAGCACTTTTAGTAGGTGACGCAGCTGGATTTGCTGATTCAATATTTGGTGAAGGAATCTATTATGCGATAAAGAGTGGAGAATTAGCCGCAGATGCAATTATCCAAGGACTCAAAAAAAACTCACTTCCACTTGAGATATATTTTCGCAACCTAAGATATTCTATTTTGCCACAACCATCCTATCTTAAAAAACGTGGAGATATACTTTACTTTATGCAACGTATTTTTGGATATTTAGGAGTTCGGCTATTCATTAAATTAGACGTTAAAAATATGATAAATAACATCCAATTTCTTCATGAAGAATTAAATGAAATATGACCGAAATTATTTTACAATGCATAATTCAGAAAAATGACATTTATTTGATCTCGATATAGGTAAAAATCTTGGTCTATAGTGTTATAATAGAGTCATAATGTCACCCTAAAAATTGTGGTTTTTTCAAGTTCCTGAAAATCAGGTTATATTGAGATCTGTTTATTCCTTTGCTCCATGCTCACGCAGTAGTTCGATTATTTCTGTGTTGCCAGGGAGCAGATTTACCAGATTACTATTAGTATAATACGATAACTGGACTAATTTTAACGCCTCAAGAATTAAAAAGCTTGGATTTTTTTACAGTTATACGTTAATGTGATTGTTATCTTTTTAAGTTCGTATGTTCATTTTGTACTTCGCTTGCTGGTCTGAAAGGAATAAGTTATGCGATATAAAATAGCAGTTGTACCGGAAAAATGTTCCGGCTGCAGGATTTGTGAGATAGCCTGTGCTATACACAGGCAGAAGGTAAACAATCCAAAGAAAGCCAGGATACGAGTGACTACTATTTATCCACATCCTGTGGTACGTATGCCGGTTGTGTGCAACCAATGCAAAGACGCAAAATGTCTTTCTTCTTGCCCGACTAACGCTATATATAAACAAAACGGAATAGTCAAAATAAATCATGATGAATGTATCGGTTGTCACGCATGTGTAGAGGCCTGTCCTTTTGGTGCTATGTACGTTCATTCGGACATCGATGTGCCTCTGAAATGTGATCTATGTGAGGATAGCGGGCAACCGCAATGCGTTAAGATGTGCCCAACCGGGGCAATAGTATTTATGCCGGAACACGTGTTCGGCCAGGCTCATCGTCTCAATAATGTTCTATCGTACACTCACATGAAAGAGATAGAATATCTTGAACATGGCGAACCCAAACGGCTGCATTATGCCGATAACAACGCTGCTGAAAATAGCGACAGAACAGGAGGTAGATGATGAGACAGCATAAAGGCGGATATTTCCGAAAAATACTGCATATAGATATGACCAATAGCTCCAGCAAGGTCGAGGCTATCGATGATGAGTTTATTGAGACCTATACAGGCGGAAGAGGTTTTGCTATTAAGCTTCTGTGGGATAATCTCGCAAAGCACGGCAGGATTAATCCCCTCGGGCCGGAAAATATGCTCGTAATAGCCCCTGGACCACTGACCGGTGTTTACTTGCCGAGTTCAGGAAAAAATTCCTTCGCTTCGATTTCACCAGCTACAGGATTGTTTGGAGATTCGAGCATGGGCGGCAGTTTTGGCGTCGAATTGCGGCTGGCCGGCTACGATGCCGTATCGATTGTTGGAAAGGCCTTAGAACTGAGCTATATTTTTATTGATGATAATAATATCTCGATAGTGTCTTGTCCGGAACTGAAGGGCAAGGGAAACTTAGAAACCGAAGGAAGGATTCGAGATAGTCTGGGTGATCACGATGTAAAGGTGGCTTCTATCGGCATAGCAGGTGAAAATCTTGTTCGGTTTGCATGTGTGACCAGCGAGTGGAGCAGGAACGCCGGGCGAACTGGTATCGGCGCAGTCATGGGCAGTAAAAATATCAAGGCAATCGCTGTGAGGGGGCAGCAGGATTTGCCAGTGCATGATATTGACAAAGTGGTAGAAATTTCCGAGCAGGCGTACAAAGAGCTCAGTTCTCATAATATGATGAATCTCTGGCAAAAGCAAGGGCTGATGGGTGTAGTCGATTATGCTAACATAATGGGAATTTTACCGACATATAATTTTCGTGATACGCATTGGGAAAAGTCAAAAAATATTAACGGTAAAACGATGCTAGCAAATTATAAAATTGGTAACACAGCCTGTTTTGGGTGTCCCATGTGTTGCGGTAATATTAATCTTGTTAAAGAAGGTAAATGGGCGGGTACTGTTACTGAAGGGCCAGAGTATGAAACGGCAGCTATGTTAGGCTCCAATCTCGGTGTAGATAATTTTGCAAGTGTTTTAAGAGGCAATTATCTTTGTGATGACCTAGGTTTGGATACGATATCTACAGGAAATCTGATAGGTGCTGTGATAGAAGGTTATGAAAAGGATCTTTTAACGCTTGACGATCTGGATGGCAAACCCATCACATGGGGTGATGATGATCGCATACTGGAGCTTACCGAACAGATAGCCAGATGCCAGTCTATTGGAGCAATCCTTGCTCAGGGAGCCAAAGGCATGCTTGAACACTGGCCTCAACTAAAAGATATTGTGCTACATGTCAAAGGTCTTGAACAGTCTGCTTATGACTGCAGGGGTGCAAGCTCTATGGCACTTGCTTATGGTACAAGTGATATCGGTGCCCATCACACCAGGGCATGGACTGTTGGTAAAGAGCTTGAGATGGGAGCCGACTGGGGTATCAATGAAAAAGTCGATATAGTAATATATCATCAACACATACGTTCACTGTTTGATATGTTCGGCGTGTGTCGGTTGCCATGGATTGAACTGGGTTTCCATGAAGATTTCTACGCCGAGCTTTACAGTGTGGTTGTGGGGCAGAAATATACTCTTAATGATCTACTTTTTAAATCACAAAATTTATATGATATGACCCGAGCTATCAATGTTTACCTTGGTGCATCGAAATCCGATGACTATCCACCATCTCGCACTTTTATTCCTATACATAGCGGTCCATTGGCTGGCAAAGTCTGCGACAAAGATGAATATGAAAAGATGTTGGCGCTATATTACCAAAAACGCGGCTGGGATGAACAGGGTAAACCACAAATAACCTGTCCAATTCCTAATGATGGCAAACACTAATGCTTTCTGGTATGACAAGTCAAAAAAATGATATTGAGACTATTGTTTGAAAATGGAGCCAAATTCAATTTCAAGAATAATAATGGTTGGACAGCGTTTCGGGCATAAAAAAGGTTTACAAATAGTACCAGTGAAAAAGGACATTTGATATGTTGACATCTTGTCAGGCATCGCTAAGTAATTGATAAATATGTA
>CAYSHS010000292.1:0-4773 GCA_964430845.1 uncultured Pirellulales bacterium
AACCCCAGATTATACTTTGAGGTGTATTGTTAAAATTCTTGATTACCCTTTCTTCGCGTCCAGGATAAATCGCCGCCCGTTGTGTTGCATTTGGATCTGATTCTTTTAATAAAAAAAATGTATTTTCTCCATTAAATACTGTCAAGTCGCCTTCTTCTTTGTTCTGATCTATCGAATCGCCTTCAATCAAATCCTGGCGATCAAGATATAACCATCCCTCTGCCATTTTCTGTGCAAATGTGATTTTTGTAATGTTTCGTTTAGTTGTATCCTGTATGTCGGGAAAATTTTCAGTGTAGTTAAGCTTTATGTTAGAATACTGGGCCTCGGACGTTAACATTGCTTCAGATATTTCTTTAATCGTAAAAGACTTTTGCGCAGGTATAGCCGTGTTTGTTGTAATAAACAAAACTATCAAGAAAGGTTGTATTGCAAGAGACCTGATACATCGAATCATGCAAATACTGCTTGAATTTATCACTAATGTTCCATAGGATTTTAGACAGTTCATCTTTTTTCCTTTCCTAATTAAACCATTTGTTCCGGATTTAGGTAAGAAATACTAATCTGTACCTTCCTATTCATCAGTTTGAAATGGCTTATTGGGCGGCAAATATTCTTCTAATCCGCCGTATTCAGAAAATTTAATCTTTTCAGGTAATTCTTTCCAATACTTTTCATCGAATTCTTTCAGCTGCTTATAATTACCAACAGCAAACCAAATGCTGTCGCGACTACGTAAAATATAATGTAGCAATAGATTGTCTGATTCAGAATCCGCCGGCGGTGAAAGAGGTGAGAACATCGCAATAGCCTTACCGTCGGGAAAAGATACTGTTAACTCGATATTACTCGTACAACTGCCCAAATTAATGTAATATTTCTCGTAAGTATCAGGTGTCACTTTTAGTATCCCGCTCTCAGGTATTGTGAAGATATAGCGTTCACCGTCAAGTTTATAACTACTACTATCCTCCTGCCCCTTTTGGACCACGTAAACACCGGAGAAACCAGCCGGAAGTATGTGATGCACTTGCACTATTTGTTGTTTCGACGAGCACCCTCCTATAACCATTAATACCACTAAAACTCTGAAAATTCGCATGTTAGCTCTTTATGATTGTACAAAAGAAATTATTAACTAACCTTTCCCACATTTAACTCTTAAGAACACTATTTTTCACAATTGCGACGATGTAAGCATGGGCAGAGCCTGTTCTGAGCGAAGTCGAATGGAATGCCCATGCCACTTTATTCATTTTTTGCCAATTTGGCTTGTTTTTCTATTTCATTGAGATAGGTCAGGGTTCGTTCGAGCTTGTCGGTAAGATGTTTGAGCTTTAGCAGGGTTTTTATTCTTGTGAGCAGCTCAAGTTTATTTACAGGCTTGCTTAGGAAATCATCAGTCCCCGAATCGATACCTCGCTCAATGTCACCAAACTCGTTAAGCGCAGTTACCATTATGATTGGAATATCAGTTGTTTTCGGGTCTTTTTTTAGCCTTTTGCAGACCTCGAAACCGCTCATTTTTGGCATCATTACATCGAGCAAAATCAGGTCAGGCGGGTTCTTTCTGACAATATCCAGTGCCTGCAGGCCGTCATGTGCAGGGATCGTTGTGCAATCTACATCCTCAAGATATGCCTGTAAAAGTTCGAGGTTCTGCTGGTTATCATCCACAACCAGGATGACCGGCTGTTTTTGCTGTGATTTATCTGTATCAATTTCTTTCATTGTAATATCGCTCCTGAGTTTTATTCATATTGTCAAAGCCTTGAGTATTGCCTTGCAGAATGCAGGCAAATCATCCGGCTTGCGCGAGGTAATCAGGTTGCCATCCACAACACACTCGGCATCGACATACTCGGCGCCTGCATTGATAATATCGTCCTTTATTGCAATGAAGCATGTAGCTTTTTTTCCCGGATAGATTTTCGTACTGCACAAGAGCCAGCCGCCGTGACATATCGCGGCAACTATTTTTCCGGAGTTCACCATATCATTGGCAAACTTAATAACTTCGGGACTTCTTCGCATAAAATCCGGCGCGAATCCGCCGGGAACAACCATGCAATCGTAGCTTGCGACATCAGCCTGCCCTGCCGCTATTTCGGACATGCAGGGGTAACCTTCCCTGGAAGGATAATCTTTTTTTGCTTGAGCCGCAACTAAATTAACTTCCTGTCCCGCTTCACGCAGCCTGTAGTATGGATACCAGACTTCGAGAACCTGGTACATCTGGTCAACTAAAACAGCCACTTTCTTTGCCATTTTTTATCCTTCTAATAAAGATCATTATTATTTTCGATAAATTCACGAATTTCAGGCTTAATGTATATTTGCTCGATATCCACTATTTTCGCTACAGCCTGTGCACACAAGACAGCCATAAGAGACGCGGTCGCCTGCGTATCCTTAAAAAAGATATTTTCACCTTTCATCATGCAGAGTCCCCCGCCGCTGCCGTCAAGAGGCTCCTCACGTATTATAACACCGTTGGCTTCCAGTAATATCAAAAGCTCTTCTAAAATTCTTTGATCATTCATTTTCAAGAAAAACCTTCGTAAAAGTCGATATATCAGGTAAATAACGGAATACTGCTATATCAAGGAATGATTTTACAACAGGAGCAGACAATTGGCAAGCATTACGGAAAAACGCCTTTCTATACACAGGCATCTTGAAATAAAAAAACAGGAAAACAATGAGCTGAAATCCCAGCTTTCCCATCTTCAGCATTTTGCCAATATTGGCACGATAAGCCACATGATAGCTCACGAGATTAACAATCTCCTCACCCCATTGAGAAGCTATGCCACTTTTGCCCTGCAAAATCACGATGATAAGGAGCTTTCAGAAAAAGCTTTAAAAAAAACCGCAACAAATTGCGAACGTGCTTCAAAAATAATGGAAAGCCTTCTTGCTATGGCAGACGGCCAAAAACAGGAAAGGGAAAATATTAAGCTGCTTTCTTTGACAGAGGATGTTTTTACATGTCTTTGCAGGGATTTTTTAAAGGATAATATACAGGTCGTAATCGACATTCCGCCTGATTTGTCGATACAGGCTGTCCCAGTTCAAATTCAGCAGGTGTTAATGAACCTCGTTATCAACGCACGTCAGGCAATGCTGCCGCGAGGAGGAACATTAACAATAAAAGCAGCACAAGTAAATGACACAGTCGAGATAGAGGTAGCTGATACGGGCGAAGGAATAAAACCGGAATATTTGGAACATATTTTCGATTCCTTTTTTACAACTAAAAACAAAAAAACAAATGAGCACTCCGGTACAGGTCTCGGTCTGGCATTTTGTAAACAAATCATAGAGGGACATAACGGCAGGATTTCCGCAGAATCCAAACCAGGCTCGGGGAGCAAGTTTAAAATCTTTCTGCCAAAATCTCGAACAGGCAAAAGCTGATGGCGCCTTATGCTTATCAAATTGTTTTAATATTTCTACTCATCTGCGGCTCGGCTTTTTTCTCCGGCGCCGAAACTACTTTCTCCAATATCACTCGAAGGCAGATAAAACAGCTAAAGGAATCAAAGAACAAGCTGTCGAACCTGGCATTCAGCCTTCTCAAAAAACCAAGGCAGTTACTAAACTGCTTTTTATTCGGAAATATGACAGTAAACGTCCTGTTTTACGCGACATCAAGCATTTTAATAATTAATGTTAATAAGCAAAACAAGGCAGCAGGTGCTGTTATCGCGGTAGCGAGCTTTATTACGATTTTACTTCTCGGAGAAATATTGCCTAAGTCTATGGCTTACGCGAATTCGAAAAAGCTGTCTGTTATTTTCGCGCTACCAGCGTATTTTTTTCTGAAAATTTTCGCTCCTTTCGAGCTTTTGATAAAATATATTATAATAGAGCCTTTTCTCAGATTACTTTTAGGCCCTAAAATAAGCCCGAGAACAATGACAACCTCGGAATTCATATCCCTGATAGAATCGACAAGAAAGCAGGGCTTAATCACTTCTGATGAAAACAAGCTCCTGACGGAAGTTATAGAGCTTGGATACCTGAAGGTTCGTCATGTAATGCGGCCTCGCGTGGATATGATTACCTGTGCGATGACAGACTCGAATCGGGACGTTCGAGAAAAAATGCTGAAAAATCATCTTACAAAGCTGCCTGTATTTGCAGGCAATATAGATAATATCGCCGGTGTCGTATATTTTCGTGAGCTTTTACTTAATGATAATGTCCCGTTAAACAAAATAGTTCGCCAGGTAAACTTTGTACCGGAACAAAAAACGGTCGAATCCCTGCTCGAGTTTTTCCGCAAAACAAAAACCGATATAGCAATCGTAGTTGATGAATACGGAGGAATCGCAGGCTCCGTGGTTCTCGAAGATATTGCAGAAGAGCTTTTCGGCCAAATCGAGCCTTCAGGAAGGCAGGAGTCGATAGAGCAGACAGGGCCTTTCGAGTACAGGTTAAGCGGAAATCTTGCCATCCACGACTGGATCGAAATTTTTGGAATCGAGCTGGAAGATACACAACAGGCAACTATTGGCGGATTGGTAACCGCACTGCTGGGAAAAATTCCTCAAAAAGGCGACTCCGCAAATATCAGGAATCTCAGGTTCACCATAGAAAAAATGCACAGGAACAGAATAGAATCCATAATATTAACTTTCGAGCCTTTCAGCGATGATAATCCATAATATATTATTAATTTCGGCGTTTGTTTGTTTCGTATTGCTTGCCGGATTATTCGCAGGCTCCGAAACGGGTCTGTACAGGCTGAGCAGGCTACGCTTG
>CAYSHS010000293.1:0-4751 GCA_964430845.1 uncultured Pirellulales bacterium
CCTTACATGTTCGGATGCACCGCCAACGACATGGGTGACATGACAAAACCGATTGCCGATTTCTGCGCCCTCCGTGCCGAAAAAAGCAGCAAGCCTGCCTTTGCCTATATGTTCGCACGCCAACTGCCCGGCAAAGACGGCAGCGCTTTCCATTCTTCTGATTTATGGTACATTTTCCACTCGTTCAGGCATAGCTGGAGACCTTTCACAAAAGGCGACAAAGCTCTGAGTTTGCAAATGGTTGACTTCTGGACAAACTTCGCCAAATACGGCAATCCGAACGGCAATGACGGCGGTATCTGGACTCCTTATACTGCCGACGTTCCCAAATTTATTGTTTTCGATGCAGATGAAAACCAGGCACTTTGCACGATGAGTGCAGCTCCGGAATTCAAAGGCCGTGCTGCCTTGAGGTAGTAGTGAATTAAGGTTCAACTCCAAAAAGTTGGTGAAAAATGATAATGTTATAATTTACAAAAATTAAGTTACGGGATTAATTTTAGTAGCGGTGAATTACAATGCATGTTTTTAACTCGGTAAGGAAAGAAAAAGAACCAATGTAAAATTTGATTCACAATCATAAGGAGAACAGAAGTGAAGAAAATGAATAATCTATTTAAGATGATATTTATTCTTATCCTTGTGATGGTTATGTCTCTTCATGTATACTCACAGGGTTTTAATCGAAGGGGAGCACGTGGGAACAGCGCGACGGCTTCCTGGATTGCTGTACCCGATGAACCTGCCGAAGATTATGGTTTATACTGTTTTCGAAAAAAGATAAACCTGCAGGAAAAACCGTCTGAATTTATTATCCATGTATCAGCTGACAATCGTTATAAACTATACGTAAATGAAGAGTTCGTCTCTGTGGGGCCTGCATTGGGCGATATTCGGCATTGGAATTACGATATAGTTGACCTTGCACCTTATCTTAAATCTGGTGATAATATTATTGCGGCGAAAGTATGGAATGAAGGTAATCTTAAAGCTATAGCACAATTTTCATATAGGACAGGATTCTTCATGCAGGGGACAAATGAGCAGGCTCAGGTTTTAAACACAAATGACACATGGAAATGCATCCGGGATAACAGTTACACCCCGATTCGGCAAAGCGTTCGGGGATATTATGCCGCGGGAGCCGGAGATTCTATTAATATGCAATACCGGGTAAAAAACTGGGAGAAACTATCATTAGATGACAGCAGATGGAAACAGGCACAACAAATTGGTGGAAGTGCAGGGAATCGCGGCGGTAGTGGTGGTGGCGGTGGAAGAAATGCCTGGAACCTGATTCCGTCTATTATTCCACAAAGGGAATTGATACCGCAACGTTTATTATCAATGAGGAAAGCAAAAGGAGTTTCAGTTCCATCGTTTTTCCCGAAAGAAAAGGTTTCTATCAGTATTCCTGAAAACACGACGACGACTATTTTACTGGATCAGACATTTTATACAAACGCATACCCGACACTGATATTCAGCGGAGGAAAAAATAGTAATATAACAATAACCTATGCAGAAGGATTATATGATGCAAATGGTGCAAAAAACAATAGAAATGAAATAGAAGGTAAAACCATGTTAGGCAGGCAGGATATGATTATTTCTGATGGAACAGATCATCAGAACTTCACTGCTCTTAACTGGAGAACATATCGCTATGTTGAATTAAAAGTGGAAACAAAAGGAACTCCACTTACCATTGAAGATTTTTATGGAACCTTTACCGGCTATCCATTCAAATTAAATGCAAAAATTAATGCTGATAATGCAGAGATTGATAAAATAATGGAAATTGGCTGGCGTACTGCAAGGTCTTGTGCAGTTGAAACATACATGGACTGCCCATATTATGAGAGATTACAATATATTGGAGATTCAAGGATACAACTTTTGGTTTCATATTTTAACAGCGGCGATGACCGACTGGCTAAAAATGCTTTGAATTTAATGGGGTATTCAAGACAATATGACGGATACACTTTGAGTAGATACCCTGATACAGAGAATCAAGTCATTCCTACTTATTCGTTATGGTATATTTGTATGCTGCATGATTACATGATGTATGGCACAGATGACAGCTTTCTTGAAGATAAATTACTTGGATCAAGACAAATCATGAATTATTTTCTGAGTTATCTGGATAAGGATGGTTCACTAAAAAATGTTCCGGGCTGGAATTTTACTGACTGGGTAACCGGATGGCAAAGGGGTACTGGCCCAGCCAGTGAAGACGGCACTTCAGCGTTAATGGATCTGCATCTTTTACTTGCTTTACAGTCAGCTAAAGAACTGGAGCAATATGTCGGGAGTGAATATTTTGCAGCTTTTTACAACAACGTTGCCGATAAATTGGCACAAACCATCAAGACCAAATATTGGGATAATTCACGAAAACTTTTTGCAGATACACCGAAGAAAGATCGATTTTCCCAGCACACAAATTCTCTGGCTATTCTGGCAGGTTTGATTGAAGGAGAGCAGGCAAAAGAGACAGGAAACTTAATGTTATCTGATACTTCGCTTATACAGGTTTCAATATATTTTAAATATTACCTGCATCTGGCTTTGACTAAAGCTGGATTGGGTGATGGATATCTTGACTGGTTAGATATATGGCGCAAAAATATTGAATTGGGACTTACAACCTGGGGTGAAACCTCGGAGGTGGAAACAACCCGGTCAGATTGTCATGCTTGGGGATCCAGTCCAAATATAGAATTTTTCAGAATATTACTTGGTATTGAAAGCGATGCGCCTTACTTTGGAAAGGTTAAAATAGAACCTCACCTCGGTTCAATTAAAGAAATCAGCGGTGAAATGCCTCATCCCAAAGGTAAAATTGCTGTTCATTATATGCAGGAAGGGAATAAAATGAGTGCAGAGATCCGCCTTCCTGACCAAACCACAGGAACTTTTTTTTGGCTGGGAGACAGTCACTCTTTATATGGTGGATTGAATACTTTTGAACTATAATTAGTTCTTACGGTTCCAAAATTGCAATCTGGTAATCCGGGGACCTCTTACCAATTTATTCAGAGAAATTATGATTAAAATTAACCTATTTCTAATCTTTTTCAAGGGCTTCGATATCAGCGAGGTCTTTTTTGCGGCCAAGCGTTTTTTTGTTTGATATTAATTCATCTTTGCCCAGAGAATACATTCTAACAGTTCTTTGAAGCATTTCTGAATCTCCATAATACTGCTTTCTTAAAAATTCTACGGCTCCAATCCTCTCTTCCGGAGACCTGCTCAACCAATACCGCAGGTCGTCCTTTTTCTTATACCATTGCGAGAGAACATTTTGATATTACCTTTTTTATCCTAATATTGCTAACATAAAATATGTGGCGATTTTTGGCTCCTATGTGAACGATACGCCGCGAGATGATAGTGATGTAGATGTTTTAACGGGATTTACTATGACAGACCCTATTTTATTGCTTTGTTTACAATCAAAATATTCTTCATATTCTCTAAAAGGGGTAAAGGATTTTCTTTTTTTAAGTTTCTCATACAAGTCACCAATAAAAAACTGCGTTTACTCATTCTTTCTCACAGGTATAAACTTATCAAAAAGGTTGAAAATAATCAAAAATATTGTTTTTTCGATTTAAGTGTGTTCTTCGCATCTTTTTATCGATATTTATTCTAACGCATGTTTCCCATTGCACTTAGCATGTTAATGCGCCATACCAGCATAATCCGTTATTAATCACCAAAACACGTACCGACCGAGCGAGCTGAAGTTATCAGGGAGTGCTCGACAGGAACATTCCGAGGCCCTTTTGCGGCCTCTTCAATCGGAACCGCGGTTATATCATTGCCTTTCACAGCCGCCATATATCCGTATTGTTCTGCTTCGATTAGCTCAACTGCTTTTGTTCCTAATCGTGTTGCGAGTACCCTGTCTGTCGGTGTCGGAGTTCCTCCCCTTTGCAAATGGCCGAGTACGACCTGACGAGTCTCAATTCCAGTAGTGTCCTCAATCTGCTTACCAAGAACAAAACTTATGCCTCCCAGTCGTACCTGTTCGGGACTGTTTTTTACGATTTGGCGAATAACAACCTTGCCGCCTTTCGGCTTTGCTCCTTCCGCGATGACTATGATGCTGAATTTTTTACCCATCCGGTTCCTGTCTTTGACTTTGCGAACAATGGATTCGATATTATAAGGAATTTCCGGTATGAGAATTATGTCGCCACCGCCGGCTACGCCCGAATAAAGCGCAATCCAGCCTGCTGTCCTGCCCATAACTTCGACAATCATTACGCGATGATGTGACTGGGCGGTCGTATGCACGCGGTCGATAGCTTCAGTGGCGATTGTAACAGCAGTATCGAAACCAAAAGTTACGTCTGTTCCGCGAAGGTCGTTATCGATGGTTTTCGGCACTGCTACAATTGGGACACCGGTTTTGTGAAATTTATTCGAGACAAATAATGTCCCGTCGCCGCCTATGCAGACAAGGCACTCGATGCCAAGTTTTTTCAGGCTGGCAATAACTGTTTTTGAAACATCCCTGTATTCCAGCTTTTTTCCTTTTTTGATTCCGTATCTGAACGGGTCTGCCTTGTTCGATGTGCCCAGGATAGTTCCGCCTTCTGTTAAAATACCTGATACATCCTCATAGCGGAGTTTTCGCCATTTATGCTTAATAAGTCCCTCGTAGCCGTCTTCTATTCCTATGACGTCCATCCCGAACTGGATAATCGCTTTCTTGGCAATAGCTCTTATAACAG
>CAYSHS010000294.1:0-4749 GCA_964430845.1 uncultured Pirellulales bacterium
TAAACTGAACTTTTGTAAAAATGAGAAAAGGCATATCCGCCAGAACTAATTTGGCGGAAAAAAATACGATTTTATATTTTTTCTTTTCCAAACAGAACTTTTTATATATTACAGACTTACGAAAAGATATAATTATTATTTTAAGAAAATCGTTCAGCGATTTTCTTAAATAATATATGCCTCTTCTCATTTTTACAAAACTCTTTATTTAAACTTTGCTTTTTTGTTTAGAGTTTAGAAATTAGAATTTAGGATTTTATTTATCAGGCTTTCATGCGCTTGTCACGTATTTTCTCAAGCAGTTTTTTCGTGGCAAGAATACCTTCTTCCTCGCTCAGACGCGTGCCTTCGTACTCTACATCGACATAACCTTTATAACCTGAATCAAGAACGACATCCATCATTCGATAAAAATCAATCGAAGTCTCGTTGCCGTCTGCATCGAAATCGTAACTTTTTCCGCTGACTCCCTTTGCGTAAGGCATCATCTTTTTAACAGATTCGTATATATCCACCCTGTAAGCCCCGCCGCCCATAGCTCGCGGGAAATTACCGAAATCAGGCAGCGTTCCGCAATTAGGCATATCGACCAGCTTCATCACACCGACAAGCCAGTGGGCATCGGATGAATTACCACCGTGGTTTTCAACTATTACATTTAGTCCCAGAGTTTTCCCGTACTCGCATAAACGTCTCAATCCATCAGCCGCAAGTTTCTGCTGCTCTTCGTACGTACCGCTTGAAGCTGCATTAACCCGGATTGAATGACAGCCAAGTATCCTGGCCGCATCTGCCCATTTGTAATGATTCTCGACAACCTGTATGCGTCTGTCTTCATTTGGATCACCCAGGTTACCTTCCTGGTCACACATTATCAGCAGGGATTTTATGCCGTTGTCGTCTGCGCGTTTTTTCATCTCATTGATATAATCGGTATCTTTGCCCTTATCCATAAAAAACTGGTTGACATATTCGACTGCGTCAAAACCCAGCTTCCTCGCTTCAGCGGCGAAATCGAGATTATCAAGATAAGGCTCTCTGCGTTTAAAAAGCCTGTTGTTAAACGACCACTGAGCCAGGGAAATCTTAAAGGGCATTGTTTCATCTCCGGAAAACATCGAATTCATACTTTCACAGCCGCTAAGGCATACACCGCCTATCGCACTTGTTGCTACTGAAAGAAATCTTCTTCTGTCCATAATCATCTCCATTTCAATAACTGAACTTTTGCAAAAATTAGAAAAGGCATATATTATTTTACCAAATAAAAAAGGGAACTGCAAAATGAATTGCAATTCCCTATTCATGATAATTTTATCTTGATTGTTGCTGTGACTTAGAACGGAATTGTTATCCCGGCTCCTGTGCCCCAGCCATTATCGGTGCCGAAAAATTCTATTGCCAAATTATAATTCTTGTAAACGTCCATATTTGCGCCAATATAACCGCCAAAACTGTTCGTTTCTGCATCACCATTATCTTTGCAAATCCAACTTCCGGTATCTTCACCATCATCCCAGGTACCATTTTCTTTGTAATTGTAATTCCCACAGATATATCGATAGAATGGTCCACCATAAAGTTTCCAACCTCCCATATTAATGGTCGGGCCGGCTACGACGAATAAGTCGATGGCACAAATATCGACATTTTCCTCCCAGTCCTCGGTGTAACCTTCCCCATCATCATAATTGAAACATCCATCCCAGTGCAGGTTAAGTCCGTTCACTTGAGCGCCCACACCCCAGTCAATATTACTCTGTCTAAAAAAGGTGTATCTGGTACCAACTCCCCAGGCAAAACTGTTATCGAAATTATCACTATACCAACTATCATCTTCATCTCTTGCCTTGGCTTTAACATTTGCAATACCCAATTGCCCATATACTTCCCATGAGTCAAACAAGCCATAGCTAAGCCGGCCCAAGCATCGATTAATATTGAAATCCCTTATTTCGAGCTTATAACTGTCCTCATCGATGCCCGTTACGTCTCCAGCAGAATCATAATCAATACAGGTATAATCAACCTTCGTTGTTTCCAGATCTTGACTGGAATACTGATAGTCGCCGCCAAAACTCCACTGTCCCTGGGTAAGTCCTGCTGTCGGAGGGCCTATTAAGGCAAATGTACTTGATGACAAAAACAACAAAACCATACCAATTGTAATCGGTCGTACTTTCATAACATTCTCCTTTTTCCCCCATAACCATTATTCAGTTACCAGTTTCCCTTTATCAATATTCAGGAAACAAACACACAGGGATTAGAAAAATTTCGAGTTAATATATTACCACAAATATTAGGAAAAACAATAAATTTTCGTTCAACTGCATAAAAAAGTTTATTGGAAAGTATTCTAAAAGGTTAGAAAATAGGCGTTTCTGGCACAAAAACGAATTTTCTTGACAAAAAGATGCTAAAAAGTTATGCTAAATAAGCCAGAATTCAGAATCAGCCTGTTGAATTCCGGCTGCTAATTACTGACTACAGAATTCTTTATTCTTAGGATATCTACAATGAAGTTAAAATGGGTGTTTTGCATAATTTTCATAACTCTTCCAGTCTTAAAGATTCAAACCAATCTTCAAGCCGCTAATCCTATCCAAATAGATAATGTGTTGAATAAAAAAGTGCTTAACGAGCAGGATTTTCAGATTATTGATAACTATCTTCGAGAAGCGATTGACGTCCTGCTTAATGAAAAAGACATGGCAATTATAGCAAGATACCGAGATGCGATTAGCACAAGAAAAGGAACCCAGGGTCAATACGTGGATCATTTTAACGAGTCCGCTGAAAAATACCTTACTGAAGCATTTAAAACAGTGAAAAATTTGCAACCGATGAGCAGGCAAACAACTGTTGTTATAAACCTTCTGATTCTTATCGATGACCTGAAAAATGTCAAGTTCGCACTTTTGCCTTTGAAAAAGCTCGAAGATGAGAATATGGTTGTTCGTTACTGGGCAGCTCAATGCCTGGCGAATCCCGATGTAATAAGCCAGTTAAATGCCGGCGAAGCCGCAAATCCTAACCTGCCCCAGGAGATAACTGAAAAATTCAAAAACATAGTGCCTAAAAGCAGTCCGGAAATATTAAACCTTATGGCAAGATATGCCGGAAACATTAATATTCCTCAGGGGCAAGAGTTACTTTTACAGATAGCCGACCAGCGAATTAAAAGTTATGCCGACTGGACAGTTCAGAATGAGTTTATTGACGTAAATATTCTTAAATTACTTGAAAATAAAATATCGAACCCGGCGGAAAATACAAACGTTACGGCTGACGCCCAGAGATTCTCACAGCTTTATTCTTATATAATACAAAGATATGTCAAGGGCAAAGACGTTCTTAGTGAAATCCAAAAAACGCAATTGATTACAGTAATAGTTGAGGTCGAGGACAAGTGCATCAAAAATATGGTTGGAACACAGCAGGACTTACGAAAAGCCATCGAGTCCAATCAGATGATATCACTTATGGAAGAGCACGATAAGCTGCTCGGAAGCAATTCGGCTCAAGGCCGGCTCCCTGTAAAGTATGGTTTCAATTATGGCAAAACAGATACCGGAACACCAATAACCGCTCCCCTGACTTTACCTGAACCAAAATAAAACATCCGGACAGAATTTCCTCTTTTCATAATTTTCCATCATAATCGCAAGTAGTGTACGCATAATTATTTACACACATTTTACAATGAAATTCTCCTTCTGCGCGTCATAATATATTGAGAAAATATTTTATCTATTATTTTTTAAGGAGAACTAAAATGAAGAGTCAAGTATCGAAAATTATGTGTTGTATGCTGGTCCTGATGTTTTCTGCCATAGTGGCATCGAAAGGAGCCGGCCAAGAAAAGAAAGAAAATCCATATCTCTGGAAATCCAAAGTGACCTCCGTGACAGTATTCAAGAATGGTCTTGGCTTCTTCCTGCGGGAAGGCCAGACATCGCTTCGTGACGGCTGGTGCGTTTCAGGAGCTATACCACCCGCAGCATTCGGTACGCTTGCGATATTCCCGCATGAAAAAGACCAGACTGTTGACATTGTCGGCTCAGGCCAGGGTGACGTTGTGGAATTCAATGGTATTGACGCACCGGATGATATTGAAACAAAACGCGCAAGGCTTGAAAGCTGCATGTATCTTAAAGTTGAGCTATCGTACATGGATAATAGAAAAGACAGCAAAGCTGCCGGTACTCTCGTTTCTGTTGGAAGTCAATATGTCATTCTCGAATCGGAGAACAATAATTTTGCTGTGCCGCTGGATGAAGTTAAGAAGCTTACAGTTCTTGAAAATCCTCTTCGTGTTCATGTCGCCTCAGATAACAAGAAAAAAGTAGAAAGTACAACACTCGGCATGGCTTACCTGCGTAAAGGCATAACATGGATTCCGGACTATACTCTGAAACTGATTGACGAAGATACAGCCGAACTGACACTTCGCGGAACTTTAGTCAATGAAGCCGAGGACCTTGTTCATTGTGACGTTCAGTTCGTTGTCGGTGTGCCGCACTTTGTACATACTGATTATTTGGCTCCTATATCAGTCGGTCAGGTAATTCGTACTATTGGTGCTTCTATGGCACCTGTTCAAGTCTCAAATCAGATTATGAGTCGTTCTGCTATCTCGGTTGATAATACTATACGGAGCAACCAATTCGAAATTTCAAATACAAATGTAACAGATACAAGTGCACGTGACTTGCAGAACGCACTCGGAAATCTACCTAAACTCGA
>CAYSHS010000295.1:0-4744 GCA_964430845.1 uncultured Pirellulales bacterium
TAGGGAAGTGACAGGTACAGCATTACAGTTTCAGCTTCCTGGAACTGGGAAAGCCCAGTCAAATTCCTGCATGCCTGACTGCTTTTTTCTGTTCTCTGCTCCAAGTCAATATTGAGCAGGCAATTTTTTAATTCCAGGCGTAATTGTGCCTTGTCCATTTCTTTATCCTTTTTAACTTCACTAATCATGTGAAGATTTACCATTTTCTAACAGAATTTTCAGTTTTTGTAAATACTGCTTTATATTTTTTTCGTAACCACAGTCCTTCGGATTATAATATTTTTTCTTCATTCCTTCCGGCAGGTATTCCTGTGGTACGAAACCATCCTTAAAATTGTGCGGATATTTATAATCAGCACCGATACCAGCTTTCTTAGCGGCAGAATAATGACTGTCCTTCAAATGCTTCGGAACAGGCATTATCGGCTCGGTTTTCACATCCGATACCGCCTGCCAAATGGCAGAGCTTGACGCATTCGATTTAGGAGAGCAGGCAACATAAATAGCTGCCTGCGCCAGAGCCAATTGTGCTTCAGGCAACCCGACAAATTCAGTAATCTGAACTGCCGCCGCGGCTAAAACAGCCGCCATCGGGTCGGCATTACCAACGTCTTCTGTCGCACAAATCGCGATACGACGTGCAATAAAACGTATGTCTTCGCCACCGGCTAACATTCGAGCAAGCCAGTAAATCGTGGCATCAGGATCGGAACCCCTCATGCTCTTTTGCAAAGCGCTCGCCAAATCATAGTGCGTATCGCCCGCGCCGTCATAATCTATTGTCTTCTGTTGTATCGACTCTTTCGCGACTTCAAGATTAAATTTTATTGTTAGATTTTTATTTCTTTTCGCCTGCGACAAAACGCCTACTTCAAGTGCGGTCAAAGCCTTCCTCGCATCGCCATCGGACATTAGCGCAATATAGTTCAAAGCCTTATCATCTGTCTCGATATTGTACCTGCCAAGCCCCCTTTCAGTATCTTTTACAGCGGCTTGCAGCAATTTTAAGATTTCTTCCCTGTTCAAAGGCTCGAACTGAAATACCGTGCTGCGAGAAATTAATGGCGAATTAACTGAGAAAAAAGGATTTTCAGTTGTCGCGCCTATGAGAATGAGAACTCCCGTCTCGACATCATCCAGAAGCACATCCTGCTGCGCCCTGTTAAAACGATGAATCTCATCAATAAAAAGCACAGTTCTCGTTCCTTTCGCTGCAAGCCTGTTTCCGGCAAGTTCAATGACATCGCGAATGTCTTTCACACTCGCAGATGGCGCGCTTAAATGATGAAACTTCGCCTTCGTATAATTTGCAATTACACAAGCAAGAGAAGTTTTTCCCACACCAGGCGGGCCATAAAAAATCAGACTGCTTAGCCTGTCTGCCTCCAGCATCCTCGTAAGGAGCTTATCGGGACCAAGAAAATGGCTCTGCCCGACAAACTCATCAAGGTTTCTCGGCCTCATCCTGGCTGCGAGCGGCGACGCGGCCTTTATCCTGACCTGCTCATTTTCACTAAACAAAGTTTCACTGACGTTTTTTAATGCCATAGAATTATATTATACGAAACTTGTCCTGTGAAGTCGAATTGATATTAAGAACGCACACAAAAACAAGGGACACCCTGCTCAATTGTATTTCAAAATAAGTAAAGTGTCCCAAAAATATTAAATAATAAAATACTCAAGGTTGTGCGGCAGGCTGCGTATCAGTTTTTTTAATTTTTTCATAAGCCGGCAATGATAGCAGTTTCTCTGCATACCGCTTTCCGAACTCCCTGGAACCTGCCGAATTAAAATGCATGTGGTCTGAATTGCATGTGCAGCCGGCTGAGGAAATAACATAGGAATTGGGAAGGGTTTTCGGCAGTTCCGCCATGATTTTGTTGAAGCCTGCACAAGCGCCTCCCTGGTCGGCGTTCACGGTTTCTCCGGCCAGAAAAGGTGTATCCTCGGCCTTGAGATTCAGGTCTTTTATCAGATTGTCATAAATACCCTTCACTTTGTTCGGCCATTCCTTGTCGTTCGGGTTTGACTCGCCCTGATGCAGCAGGAATCCCTTGATTACGCCATCTTTCTGCGCTAGTTTTCCCATGTCCACGAGATACTGATACGGATTTCCGTCATATTGCTTGACTAAGTTTTGCATCCACGACGCGGCCGTTGCGGCATACGTCTGAAAGGTATCTTTTTCGAACAGCTCAATCTTGCAGCCGGGCACAGAAACCTTAATGACGCCCACTCGAATGTTCTCCGGCAGGTTGGCAACCATCGTTCTGCCGAAATAATCGATCATGCAAATACCGCTGCCTTTCGCTGCCAATGGCGGGACGGCATCATACCAGTTACCCTTTTTCCAGCCACGGTTGGCATTATCAAAATCCGCCATGACCTGAAAGCGTTTATCGACGGTCCGGTCCATCTCCTCCATTCGTCCCCCGCTTTCCATGTTGGACTGACCAAAACACAAAAAGATGTAAAAATTCGGATCGGGATCAGCAAAAGCATTCGTACTGAACGAGAATAATGCTGCTATTAAAAACAATCCCACTCTCTTTTTTATAACAATTACCTCCAATATTAAATTAATAGTGTACGTCTTCAACAAAAGTAATACAAATTTGCTTTCGAACCAGGAGAATGTTTCAACTCCTGGACGAAATTCTACCATTATAAATTTATTATACAAGAATATTTTTTGCTTTAATTTGGTATGGGAACACTTAAAGCGAAAATAATCCTTGAAAGAAACAGAAAAAATTGTAAAATAGCCAGGATAATGCTGATATTGTTAAATGTATGTTGAGTAAACCTTATTTTCTTAATAAAAGAGTTTTGAAAAAGTTTAATTAATAATTAATTGGGAAATAATGACTCCAAAAGTATTATGAGTGGAACAAGGAGAACAAAATGAAAGCAAAATTATCATCCCCCGTAATGTTTATGTTGCTGACCTGCATAGTACTTGTGCTTGCCTATACTGCTTTGTCTCAAAATACAGGTTTTAATGGTTTCGGAAGAGGTGCTGCTTTTAATGAGCCTGTGGATACATCTCTAACTGCAATAGCAGGTCAGGACCGCGTAGTCATGTTGGAAGGAAAAACCTACCTAAACGGATATGCAGGTTATGGCCGGCCCAGGCAGCAAGGTGGTATGGGTGGTCGAAGAAGGGGAATGACGCAAGAACCGGCAATCCCAACCGGCCCTGAGCCGACTGTTGTCTGGAGTAAACAATCAGGTCCAGGCACAGTAACTTTCGAGAATGCAAAAGCTACAACAACAACCGCAACCTTCTCAGCCGTGGGAACTTATGTTCTTAAACTTACGGCTGATAACGGCCAGACAACTGCTTCGTCCACATTGACAGCTAAGGTGAAAATGCCTCCGCCAAAAGACAGGCTGGACGTGGTTTATACGAAAGCTTATAAAATTGACAATCCTCTGTGGAACTCACGGCTAAAAGCTTTGATTGTAGGCTGGATTCCACATTGCGTCGATGAAATCAATGACCCTAATTTGCGTGAAGGAGGCATGAACAACTTCATCGAGGCTGCCAGGAAACTTCGTGGTGAGCCTGCAAAATTCCACCTCGGCTTCCCTTTTTCCAACGCCTGGGTTTATCAGACAGTCGAATCAATTTGTCTGGCGTTAATGGTTGACCCGCAGGGTGATCAGGATATTATTAAATCCCAGACAAAGATGAAAGCAACTCTTGAGGATTGGATTCCGAAGATTCTGGCCGCACAGGAGCCGGATGGTTATCTACAAACACGTTTCACACTCGGTACAAGAAACGACCGCACACCCGTGCAGCACTGGGATACTCGAACTCGCGGCGAGCATGAAGGTTATGTCGCGGGATATTTCATCGAATCGGCAATCAATCATTATACCCTTACGAACGGAACCGACCTGCGGCTTTACAACGCGGCCAAGAAGCTGGCTGACTGCTGGGTAGCCAATATAGGTCCCGAGCCTGGCAAGAAGAAATGGTACACAGGCCATGAGGAAATAGAGCAGGCTTTAGTGCGGTTTGGCAGATTTGTCAACGATATGGAAGGTGGCGGCAAAGGTGACAATTACATCAAGCTGGCCAGGTTCCTGCTTGATTGCCGAGGCGGAGGCAGCGAATACGACCAGAGCCAAGTACCTGTACAGCAGCAATATGAGGCGGTAGGACATGCAGTGCGAGCCGCTTATTGCTACTCCGGAATGGCTGATGTTGCGGCTGAAACTCACGATGTTGACTACCAAAGCGCCGTTATGTCTCTATGGGACAATATCGTCAATAAGAAGTACTATGTCACCGGTGGGCTTGGCAGCGGTGACACTTCCGAAGGATTCGGTGTTAACTACGCGTTGAGGAACAACTCATATTGTGAATCCTGCGCCAATTGCGGCGAGCTGTTCTTCCAGTGGAAGATGAATCTTGCCTATCACGATGCCAGGTACGCGGATTTATATGAAGAAACGTTGTACAATGCCGTGATGGGAGATATTGATTTGCAAGGCAAAAACTTATGTTATACGAATCCGCTGGCAGGCAGCAACAATCGGCAGCCCTGGCAGAACTGTCCTTGTTGTGTTGGCAATGTTCCAAGAACGATGCTGATGATACCAACATGGACATATGTTAAAAGTCCTGATGGTCTCTATGTCAACCTGTTTTTAGGCAGTACAATCAATGTCGAAATGGTCGCCGGAAGTAATGTACAAATGATTCAAAAGACTGATTATCCCTGGAGCG
>CAYSHS010000296.1:0-1749 GCA_964430845.1 uncultured Pirellulales bacterium
GCCAGCCTCCTATTCCGAGCACCATTTCCTGCTGAAGCCGCATCTCAGGTCCGCCGCCATAGAGTTCTGCTGTAATGCACTGATCCGCCGGGCCGTTTTCCGGGTCGTTACTATCGAGCAAATACAGCTTTACCCTCCCTACTCGCGCCTGCCAAACTCGAAGTGTTATTACTCTGCCGGGGAACTGCACATGTACATGTAGCCATTGGCCGTTTTTGTCACGTACAGGCAGAACAGGTAGCTGGACCGGGTCATTGTATGGATAATATTCAATTTGCTGTCCCTGTGAATTGATGACCTGCCTGAAGTATCCCTGCTGGTATAGCAGGCCAACACCGACAACAGGCACACCTAAATCGCTGGCAGTTTTCAAAACATCTCCCGCCAATATACCCAAGCCACCCGAATATATAGGCAGGGATTCACTCAACCCGAATTCCATACTCAAATATGCAATATTCATGGACAGGTTTCCATGAGTCCTGGAAAACCACGTTGCGTCTTTCAGGTATTTTTCATGTTGCTCGACCTGCTGCTTTAATTTCTGCCTGAATGATTTATTTTCAGCTAAAGATTTCAGGCGTGTCTTCGATATAGACTGAAGTATGAGCCATGGATTGCGTGTAATTTCCCAGATTTCCGGATTCATCTGCTCCCAAAGCACATCCGACTTATGAGACCATGACCAACGCAAATCCAATCCAAGCTCCGCTAAACCTGCAAGCTCTTCAGGCATCGGGGGAAGCATATAATAATCTGAAATCGACATAATTATTCCTTTCCTAAAAAAGTTAAAAGTGCCTAAAGTGAGCTAAAGTTGTTTATATCGATTCCAACTTCAGGTATTATAGTCACTTTCAACTTTATCACCTAAACTTACTTTATATCCTATCTTAACACATCCCGTTTTTTGCTCAAATTTCAACAGGAAATTACTTAGTGGACTTCAGCATTAAGTGCTTTATACCAAATTTATTCTTTTTAGTCTCTTGTATTCTTTATTAATAACAAGAGTTTTGCATAAGTTCAGGTAATAAGGAAAATTACTGCCACATCCGGCAATGTAGAAAAAGAGGAATTGAATGTGTATGAAAGTCCTCAACGAATTTATTTGGAGATTTTAATATTCTCGAAAATTTCTTCCTCAAACATGGGATTTGTATCCACTATTATATGTTGTTCCTGAATAGTGCGATGAACCTGTCCTTTTGCATCTGGAGATAATGTTTCGGTAACAATTACTTTTGGATACCATTTCCCTGATTCTGTTTGAGCCGTTTCAATTGTTTTGTCGATAGATTTCAGGATTCCTTCATTCCTTTTTTCTTCTATCACTTTTTCGATAAGAAGGTAATTTTTTTCCGGATCGAACCAATACAAGCTGTTGCTTTCTTTGAGTATCCTTCCCGGTAAGCGTTGAATTGAAGTATTAACTGTTTCAATCAATCGCAATCCTTTCAATCCAACGTGATTTGGATCTTCAGTAATAATTTCAGGTTTAATATTACTTACTATACCAGTCACCTACAATGCACATGGATTGCACCATGTCAAATTCATAAGAGATTCAATACCATCCATCTGAAACATATCCTGATCCAGTGACTTCGTGTAATCTTCTCCAGAATAATTAGCTCTTCTATAAAAAGAAGTCTTTCCGTCATATATTAACTGATATTCAGCGTACTTATCATCTGCCAAATCAAGTATATTTTGTATTGTCAAATCCGGCCATCTGTCTTTAACTAC
>CAYSHS010000296.1:1759-4722 GCA_964430845.1 uncultured Pirellulales bacterium
ATAATTGTAAACGTTATATTCATCCAAACGTTTTTGCCCTCCCTTTTGACGCATAACAATTATCTTTTTGGGTTCCAGAATATTGTTATCTTCAACATAAGAATCCAGAGCTACCGCCATATAATCCCCAAATCCTTCATCAAAACGTTTTTGAATCTCGTTAATAAGATTTTCTGTATTTTTCTGAGGACGATTATCAATAATCTGAGCATTTTTTGGCACACCGAGACTGTATATATCAGCAGGTCCATGTTCTGGATAATCAAGCACTATCGAAGATGTCGCATCCAGATTTGCTTGCGGTACATGAGCAATAGTTTCCAAACTTATTGGCAGATTTCTTCCCATATCCACTACAAGCATTATATCCTGATACTCACTTACCAGATTAAATATTTCCATGGGAACATTATTCATTTTTGATTTCTTGCGAGTGACCTGTCCACCTTGTGATTCACATTCTTCTATCATAAACTGTACAATCTCGGTAGGCGACTCAGGTTTTGTCTGAGTAAATCTATCCGTGACAGGATTTATTATAAGAGAGTTTGAAGATGGTACATAAATATAAGCTATACCCTTGGCATAATCTCTATAAATAATTGATTTATCTGGTTCAATTCCTATGTTAATCTTGAGATTAAAACATTCCCACACTTCATGCGATAAAGTTTGTCCTGACTGTCGAATCGTAGCTTTTGCATGAATCCAGTTCATTTTTTGCATGGATTCGATAACTGCACCCAAAGCGACTCCATTGTTATTATCACCAAAATAATTAATACCTGAATAAACAATTATAATAACAACAGCCGCTGCAACTAATTTACTTAATTTACTTGTCATAATTATTTTCCCTAATCCAGGCTCTTTCGAGACCTGTACATTATCTTTGTCTAAACGTACAAGCAGATTTTGAAGCACCGATTTATTTACATCCTGATTCGATTCAAACTTTGCAGTTCTTAACAGATTTTCGATTTTTTTATATTCCGTCATTTCTGCACCTCACTATTCAATAAAATACGTAATTTGTCCAGGGCATATCTATACCGGCTTTGAACTGTTTTAATGGAACAATCAAAATACTTCGCTATTTCCTTAAACGTCATCTGGCCATGAATATGCAAAGCTACTACTTCACGCTGCTCGAATGGTAATTCCAATAAAGCCAGTCTTAGCATTTCAAATTCTTCCGAGCATAAAGCCCATTGTTCAGGCCGCTTGTGTTGTGATACTAATACATTGGCATCAGAATCTATTACAAGAGCCTGACTATTTGTTCGATTAGCATTACGGACACGATTCGCTACGCATGTAGTTAAATAAGAGCGCAGCTTGTCGGTTAATTTAAAAGTCTTTCGAGCCTGAATCAGGTTTACAAAGACTTCATGCACAATATCTTCGGCGATGGACTTTTCCTTCAATAGAGAGACCGCTACGCGAAGCATATCGTCACGATACGTCTCATAAATATCGCAATATGCCTGTCGGCTGCCTTGCCTGAATCTAAGAATAAGCCATTTGTCTTTTAACACTTTTCTTCAATTTACTCCAATAAGAGTTCTCTATACTTAGAACACATTATATTGGATAAATGCTTTAAGAAAAATGGAAGAAAATACAAAATTTCCAAGCACTAAATCCTAAATGCTAAACAAATATAAATATTAAAATTTCAATGTTTAAAACATTTTATTTTGAGTAATTTGAAATTGTTTAGTATTTAGAAATTAGGAATTAGAGATTTAAACTTTGCGATATTTCCGGATCATATCAAGCAAATGCTGCATATCGTCAGGTAGAGGTGCTTCGAATTTTACCATTTTTTCTGTTCGGGGATGTTTGAACTCGATGCTGAAGGCATGCAGTGCTACCCTATTAATAACAGGTTCCTGGACTACCGGCTCGGAATCCTGTACCACGCCTGGTGCGGGTGAATCCTCCAGTTGCCATTGATAAACAAGTTTTCCGCCGTACATGTCATCAGCTACTATCGGATGTTTTATATGTGATAAATGTACTCTTATCTGGTGTGTTCTGCCTGTTTTCGGAGTTAATTCCAAAAGAGAAAAGCCCCTGAATGGCTCGATTACTTCATAGAAGGTAATTGATTCTCTGCCATCTTCCGGACGAATCGCATATTTTTCTCTAATAGTCGGATGGACGCCGAGCGATGCCTTAATACGGTCTGCTGTAAGCTCAGGAACACCATGCACGATAGCAAGATATGTTTTATTGATTTGTCTGTTCTCGAACTGTTTTGCAATTTTCCATTGAGCAGGGTCGTTTTTTGTAACAATCATAACTCCTGTTGTGTTTCTATCGAGCCGATGCACAATACCGGGTCGAAATTCACCAAGCCCGCTCGATAGTGAATTCGAATAAAACGACAGCGCATTTACCAGTGTGCCGTGAGTATTGCCGCGAGCTGGATGAACAAGGATGCCTGCCTGCTTATTAAGAATAATCAGGTCCTCATCTTCATAAATAATATTCAGCGGCAAATTTTCAGGAAGAATATCTTTAAGAGGTGGTTCAGGCAGAATAAAGCTGATTTCGTCACCCTGGCTAAGTTTAAGACTTGGCTTTGCTATTTTACCATTTACTGTTACATTGCCCTGTTTGATCGCATCCTGGATAAAATTGCGGCTGATGTTGCTGAATCGACCATGAAGATATTTATCGAGCCTGCGCTCCTTTATCGAGCCGCTTACGCGAAATAATAAAGGCTCACCGTATTCTAAATCCAAATTCTCGCTTTGTGATTCGCTTGATAAACACATTGAATAAAGTTAAAAGTGACTAAAATGCCTAAAGTTGACAACAAATAATCAACTTTAGCTCACTTTAGTCATTTCAGGTACTTCTATTCCTGTACATTAATATCAAAAGGTAAGTTCGCATCCGACTCTTCAGAGCCGGCGCTAATCCCGGCTGGAGTATTTATATCCCATAGAATA
>CAYSHS010000297.1:0-4713 GCA_964430845.1 uncultured Pirellulales bacterium
GAGATATGAGAGAGAATCTGGTAATTTAATTGTCTTAAAAATGGCCGATAAGCTATTAAGAATAATATTTTGTAAACTCTAAAATGAGGTAATAGATGAATGTTTTATTGATCGGCAGCGGGGGTCGTGAACATGCAATCGCATGGAAATTGGCACAGTCGAAGAATTTAGAGAAGCTGTTTATTGCTCCCGGAAATCCCGGTACGGCACAGTGCGGGCAAAATGTTCCGATAGGAGTTTGTGATATCGATAAGCTTCTTGCATTTGTACGCCAGAACAAGATAGAGCTGGTAGTAATCGGGCCTGAAGACCCGCTTGCGGCAGGTATTGTAGATGCTATCGAAAATGCGGGAATAAAAGCCTTCGGACCAAGCGGCAAAGCCGCCATGCTGGAAGCAGATAAAGCATTCGCGAAGCAGTTGATGCGAGCAAGCTGTGTTGCCACTGCAGAAGGCAGAATATTCGACAGGTACAGCGAAGCCAAAGCTTATATCGCCAGCAGAGACGAAGCAGTCGTTATAAAAGCGGCCGGACTTGCTAAAGGTAAGGGTGTATTTGTGTGTGACGACCCTTCAGACGGGATATTGGCCGCCGAGAAGATAATGTGCGATAAAATATTCGGTTCTGCCGGGGATGTAATCGTTGTAGAGGATAAGCTTATCGGTGAGGAAGCATCGATACTTGCTTTTGTCGATGGGCGAAATATCTATATAATGGAATCTTCCCAGGATCACAAGCCAATAGGTGATGGTGATACCGGACCGAATACAGGCGGAATGGGCGCTTACAGTCCTGCGCCTGTAGTTACCGAAGAGCTAATGAATCAAATCACACGGGAAATTATCGTGCCGACGATAGATGGAATGAATCGCAACGATACGCCGTATAAAGGTGTATTATATGCAGGGATTATGGTTACGCCAGGCGGCGCCAGGGTGCTGGAGTTCAACGTTCGTTTTGGTGACCCTGAAACGCAGCCTATATTAATGAGGCTCAAAAGTGATTTGCTTGAGGTTTTACTTGCGGTATGTGACGGAACGCTGGATGAGGTTACTCTCAAGTGGGACCCGAGACCGGCGGTATGTGTTGTAATGGCTTCAGGCGGGTATCCGGGTGATTATAAAAAAGGCTTGAGAATATCAGGTCTTAATGAAGCTAAGCGGCTTAAAGATGTTGTGGTTTTTCATGCAGGCACAAAGCAGGAGAACGGAGAGATTATAACCGATGGTGGAAGGGTTCTTGGTGTTACGGCACTGGGACAAAATATAAAAGAAGCAAAAAAAAGAGCTTACGAAGCTGTCGATATGATAAATTTCGAGGGAGCTTACTGCCGCAGGGATATTGCAGATAAAGCGATTAGCAGGATGTAATGAAAAAGGTTAAAACCCATAAATCGAAATTCATAATTATTGTGAGATGGTTGCTTTCTCTTGTCATTTTAGCCGTCCTTATGTGGTTCGTCTATTTACGAGCCGGCAGGTTATTGTGCTGCATCGCTATCAGGCAGATTGGTGAGCTTACAAATACCAGGATAAGTGCCGGCTCTATAAATTATCAGGCAAACGGCTCGATTTTTATAAACGATTTTGTCGTTAAACCATTAAAAAGTGAAAACGCTAACACCGAAATATTAAAGGCTAAAAAGGTTTTTGCCTGCTTTGATATGGCCAGCCTGCTTTTATTAAAACCGAGACTGAATACTATCGATGTAAACGATTTTGTTTTCAATTCAGTTTATGATATTGATACCGGATGGTCAAATTTATCCGACCTGGCAATAACACCTTCCAGGGGAAGTTTTCATAAAATCCCGAATATAAACCTTGGGTCCGGAATACTTCAATATGTAAAAATTTCAAAAGGACATGAAGAAGTCGCAATTTCAGTGCCAATCGAGGCGGATTTTACGTCGGACGAGCAAATTCGGCAAAAATATAATTTTAACATTACTACCGCAACGATGAGTTCCGGTTACGGTCAAAGTCATTTGAGCGGTTCATGGAAGCCGGGCAATGTTATAATCACGGGCGGTCTTGCCTCTTTAAACGTTCCCAAATTTGAGATGGCATGGATAATAGACGTCCTGGCTGCTGAACTGAAATACGATAAAAACGGAAACTTTTCCCTGGCTCTTGCAGTAAAAAATATGCATTCATTGCGAAGCGGCGAGCCGAACGGGCTTTCCCTGGAAGTGCCTGCTTTTGTCGAAAAGAATGGTCTTTTTACTGCTTTACAGGAATTTCTCGATGAATACAAGCCAAAGGGATTGATGGATATCGATTTGGGAATGTCGGGCAATTTTAACAATATTATGGAAAGCGAAATTGGTGGTTCTGTTAATTGCATGGATGTTGCGTTCAATTACTCCGGCTTTCAATACCCGATAGAGCACCTGGCCGGGAAGATAGATTTTACTCAAAATAAGATCTCGTATAATAATCTTAAAGGCAAACATGGAAATTCGGAATTTTCATTTAACGGCTGGTACAAAAACTTTGGGCCGAACCACGAATACAAATTTATAATATCAAGTGACAAAGTGCCTTTGGGGGATGATTTATACCAGGCGCTGGGCACCAGGGAACAGAAATTCTGGTCTTCTTTCTCTCCGGCGGGAAATATAAACGTTGATTTAGAGTTTGAAAAACATCCGAAAGAAAGATGGAGTATGAACCTAAAGGTCGGGTTGCTTGACGTGGATGCTGTGTATGGCAGTTTTCCTTATCCATTGAAAAATCTTACAGGCAGGCTAATCTTCAGCCGCGATAATATAAAGATTCAGGATGTTACTTCGCAAAACGGCGACATTGATATTGCACTAAATGGTGAAATTCAGGACCACTGGGAGGATAACCCGATATATAATGTTTCAATAAAAGTAAATAATATTCCCATGGATTCGACTTTGGAATCCGCTTTGCAGGAAGATAGCAAGAGACTTTACCAAAGGATGAAGCCGTCAGGTCTTGTTGACGGCCTGATACAGGTTGACAGGCGGGATTCGGGGGATATGCATTATGTTGCCGATTTTGATTTTAAGGAGACTTCCATTGAATCGGATTCGCTGTCGGAACCTGTCTCGGATATTTCCGCACATGCTGTTTTTACCCCCGAATTGATAGTCGTAAGAGATTTCATGGGAAAATATGGTAACATTCCCGTTTCATTGTCCGGGCAGATTAGTCCTGATAATAACGAGCAGCAATTATGCTATGACGTTTCTCTAAATTTAGATAAAGTACAATTAAACAATAAGGAATTGACGGGTTTATTGCCTGAGTCAATTAAAAAAATAGTGGAGCAGTTTGATCCGAATGGCAGTGTGAATTTAATTGCCGATTTGAGGAAAAAGAATTCCGCAAAGCCGGCTGATTACAACGTAACTGTCAATTGTCTGGGTAATAGCCTGGATATAACCGGTTTTCCTTACCATATGACGGGTGTTACAGGCACAATGAAAGTAGATTCCGAATGTATTAAGCTTGAGAATATTTCAGCTTTTCTTGGTGACAATCCTCATGATAAAACAGTCGGAACAACAAAAATTTTCATCAACGGAGAGATACAGATTGCTGACGGGATTTTAAAACAAGCCGAGCTTGGTTTTTCCGTAAAAAATATCTTTATGGATGAACAGTTTAACGGGCTGCTTCCCGGGCATTGCCAGGATATATACAGTGTACTTTCACCGGCAGGGTGTATAGATATGAATTTTAAGAATTTCCGGCTTATCAATGAGGATGATGGTCGTAAAACAATTGAGTTTGATGGTGAAGTTGCGCTCGGAGGATGTGATTTTAAGATATCAAGCCAGCCGGCAAAGCTGGATTCAGTAGTAAAGATTCAAGGCAAATATGCTTCTGACAGCGGGTTCAGCAATTGCAAAGTTCTTATTGATAATGGGACACTTAATATTCTCGGCAAGACTTTTACGGCTTTGCAAACAGAATTTGATTATTATCCAAATATGCAGAAATGGTCTTCGGAATACCTGGTTACTAAAACATATGGAGGCAAGGCAACCGGCAAATGTGAATTTATACAGAAAGATAATTCGCCCTTGGAGTATGTTTTGCAAACTTCTTTTGAAAATGTCGATTTAAAAAAGTTTCTCTCAGGCGCACAATCTTCGGAAATCCAAAGCGCTTCTTACAGCACCGGGAAAATGAATGGCTCGTTTAACCTGTCTTCCTATATAGCAGAAAATCAATCTCGACTCGGTGCCTGCAGGGTGACAATTAAAGATATGCAGATAGGTAAATTATCACCCCTTGCAAATCTCCTGCAGGTTTTGAACCTGAGTGAGCCGAGTGATTATGCTTTCGACAGCATGTTTATAGATTCCTATATAAGACGAGACGGCCTGGTTGTACAAAAACTGGATATGTCCGGCAAAAGCGTCGCGTTTTATGGCTCAGGCTCGATAGATTTATCGAATGGCGGCGTAAATTTGTCATTAACTGCCAGGGGACACAGGCTTGCTACTGATGATCCTTCTGTTTTAGCGTCTTTAACCGAAGGACTGGGGCAGGCTGTTGTGAGAATGGATGTTACCGGTGATTTCAATAATATGAAAATTGCAACAAAGGCTTTGCCGGTTATTGAGGGAACTCTCCAGATTTTCGGGAAAAAACCAATCGAGACAAATTGATTAATAACATGAGTTTTGCAAAAATGAGAAAAGGCATATATTATTTAAGAAAATCGCTGAAC
>CAYSHS010000298.1:0-4705 GCA_964430845.1 uncultured Pirellulales bacterium
CTGGCAGTTTCTGGATGGGAATGATTGATGATGTACGTATCTACAATCGAGATCTGTCACCGTGAAACAGAAAGTCTTTCAAAAGGAAATTCAAAGAACTGACAACTAAACATGTTGTCAGTTCTTTATTATTTGGGAACCCGATGTGCTGTGTATCTTGAATTCTGTTCCGGTTTTTCAGGAAAGGATTATTTGCGAAAACGCAGGAATATAGTACCGAATCCAAGTAGTGCGATAGTCATCGGTTCAGGGACAATGGAGATAGATATTGAACCGGCTGGGATCGTATATTCTGGGTCTAAAAATAGTAATATTTGTGTGTTATCACCTGCGAGACCGCCTGAAAAATCGAATGAGAATTGCTCTCCTGCAGTAAGAGCGGGAACTCCATTGGCAGTCATCGCTGCTGTCAGCTCATAACCAGTACCGAAGCCTGCCTCTGAATAAGGATTTGCAGAGGCAAAATTTCCGGCATCGCTCAGTATGGTTGGATTGCTCAACGTACCAACACTTCCATCAGGGACAACAAGATAGCCTAACCAGCTCGAATCGTCCTCGCTTATAATGGAAATAGAAGCTGTAGAACCCTGTGTAAGGTCGTAGCTATCAGCGGACATGCCGTCAATCTGAAGATATATGGCGTTGGCTGACGAAGCCAATCCAAGAACCAACATTAAAGCCAATACTCTTTTCATCATCTTCTCTCCTTTCTTAAAACTTCTGGAAAATCGAAGTCAGGCATACAATTTATTATTTTATAAAAACTTCTTAATTATATACCCTAAATTCACCGTTAAAGAAAGAAAAAAAATAAAACGGGTAATATTTTTTCTTTCTTTAAGTATGCCCTTAACCGTTCTGGTACAGGGTATGCCTAACTTTAATTTTGCAGATGTCCTGTTTCAGACTATTACGGACAATCGGCGGCAGGGGCATTTACCTGGTTCCAGTTTGCTATAAGGATATCCAGGTCGTTAGTCGAGACCCTGTAGCTTTGTTTACCCTGCGGCAGGTGATCGAAATCTGCACAAATCTGATTTCCTGTCAATGCACCCAGCGGTTTGTTCCATGCCCCGATAAGGATATCCAGGTCATTTGTCGAGACCCAGTAATTCTGCTTACCCTGTGCGGCGCCATCTGCGTCGCCGTGGCACTGTCTTGGATTAATGCTGGACATCCAGCAGGCGGGCCTGCCTACGGCTTCCCATTCTTCCGGATGAGTGCCTGTATAAGCCGGGCCTATTGTGACAGGTACATCTGTCGCTCCTGTCAAATCGACAATAGCTTCGTTTGCATCTTCAAGAACAACATTACCACGGGTTGCGTTTGTTGTAACACTGAGCAGGCATGATTGATTGCATGTAATTGTGCAAAGCCTTCCTTCAAGCGGCGGCGCGTTTACTTCATACAACGAACCCATCTCGATTGTGATACCGTTGGTATCGATACCGCCTAATGCACCGGGATCATTTGCATCAGCAACCGGTGTATAATTGGGATCCTCCCAGCTCTTGACTTCGCCTGTATCGAGAACAGTAATATAACGACTGAAATTAGCAGGGAAAATACCATAGCGATAATTATCATCACCTGCTTCAAATTCATTGATAGCAGTAATTTCTCCTGTATCAACTGTAATATCCAGGGCAAATGCCCTGGCCAGGTCAGTACCGGAGTAATCGATTGCGACCACTCCTTCACCCAAATGTGTTGCAGTAATTACGATATTTGCCCATATTGGAGTAGCGAGAAAAACTACTACCATGGCACAAAACACTTTTTTCATAATGTGTCTCCTTCCATTTTTTCTACTCATCTTTTATATTAAGCAACATGCCTATACTATCTTGGTTTACCAAATATCCTAACATTATTTCCTGAATAATTCAAGAAATTTTTCTTAAAAACCGGGGAACTTTCAACATATTTCATATATTTGTAAAACTTGTGTTAAAATTAGCTTGCTTTATTTCCCTGTAAAGCTAAAATTTCTTTAATGTCAGGATTTCAACGAGATAAAAAACTATTTATTGAAAAGGAGCTTATTATGGTCAATAGCCGCAAAATTAACCTGCTTTGTGCCATATTGTTTATTACAGCCTGTTTTTCCTGTCTTAACATAGTTTATTCACAGGAATCTTCTTCATCGCAGAAAATGATTGGCTTATTACCTGATGATGTGCTGTTTTTTGCAATAACCAGCGGTTGTGATGTTTTAAAGGGTGATTTTGAGAAAACTATATTGGGACGCATCTGTAATGATCCTAATGTAAAGACGTTTTACCAGTCGGTTCAACAAAGTATATTGCAGAAGATACAAAAGGAATCGGACAGCAATGAAGTCTCAGTAATGTTCAATATGGGTAAAAGTATTGCCGAAATAATCAGCTCAAGACCTGTAATTATCGGGGTCGCACAAAAAGCAGCTAAGGAAGGTCCGCCTGTATATGGTTTTGCTATTCTTGATGCCGGGCAGAGAAAATCGCAAATTACCGGCCTTCTGAGTAATTTTGAGGCAATGGCAGGTGAAGGTGAAATTGTCGATGTTAATATTGGCTCTTATACCTTTCACTGCCCGAAAGATAACGCAGACGTGCCTGGTTACTGGGGCTGGGTCGGAAATTACCTGGTTTTTGCTATAAACGATGTCGATGGTCTTGCAATAAAGCATTTGCAGGGAAGCACAAACAGACAAATACCAAACTATATAGAGCGGCCATCGGGCACGAATGATTTATTCGCGGTTTATATTAATGCCGGGAAAGGTCTTAATCTGCTAAAAACAATCGCAAAATCAGAAGGCAAGGAAGATAAATATGCGCTAATCGAGACTGTTTTAGGACAGCTTGGAATCGACAAAATAAAGACTATTACAAGTCGCTCAGGCTTCGATGGTTCGGGAATTGCTGTTGATGAGCTTATTGAGATACCCCAGCCGCATACGGGTTTGTTTGCTGACTTAAATACAATAAGTCTTGATGCTTTAAATATGGTCAGCGCGAACGCCATAAGTATTTCGGTTGTAAATTGTGATATAGCAGGTATTTATGATACAGTGATGAATGCGATTAAATCTGTTGCAGGCAATGATTTTAATGATATCGAGATGGGAATTGCAGAGCTTGAGAAACAGACAGGTGTTAAGATACGCAAGGGATTGCTTGAGAGCCTTAATGGTCAGATGGTAACTTATAGCCTGTCCGGCGGCACATCACTGCAATCGCTTCAGGGTGGTTTCGTTATTATCGCAGGACTGAAAAATGCCCAGTTATGGCAGGATTCGATAGCGGCTATCGGAAAATTCGCAGTCGAGAAAAGCAATGGCACGATACAAGCCAGCTCGCAGGAACAGAATGGAAGAACCTTAAATACAATTGCAATTACTCCTCTTGCAATTGCACAAATAATGCCCACATGGACAATAGTTGGTGAAAACGTAGTGATCGGATCGAATCCCACGATTTGTACTACAGCCGCAGATCTCATTACACCAGGCGGCAAGCCTGTAACTATTCGCAGTTCCGAAAGTTTCAGAAACGCAACCGCGAATTTGCCTTCCAACCTGATAAGTTTCCAATATACAGACTCTAAAGTGCAACTTACTCAAATGATGGCCGTTTTGCAGCAGCTTTGGCCGATTGCGACAATGTATGTTGCCCAGCAGGGGATTACACTGCCTCTCATACTGCCAAATTTATCTGATATTATTAAAGATGTACCTCCTTCGATACAATATTCATATTTCGACCAGAAAGGATTGCACTCGCACTATAAAGGAGCAAGTATCGAGCCGAGCATCGGTGCAGTTGCTGGAGCTGCAGCAGGACTTGGAGTAATGATGCCTGCTTTGGCAAGAACTCGTCAGATAGCTTTTCGGATGGTAACCGGGACAAATTTGTCAGTTATTGGAAAAGCAATGCTGATTTACGCAAATGATAATGATGATGAATTTCCACCGAATCTTGAGGAATCTGCTAAGAAGATGGATATTGAGCAGAAAACATTAGAATCAAAGCGTAAGCCTGCTAATTTTAATGGACTATCATTTATTTACATTCCAGGTCAAACTACTTCAGATGAACCTGGTAATATTCTCGTTTATGAAAATCCTGAATTTTGCAGTGATGGTGTAAATGTTCTGTTTGTAGATTCACATGTGGAATTTGTGAAAAAAGAAGACTTTATCAGGGAATTAAAAGCAACATACGAACGTCTCAAAAGACCAATGCCTGATGTAAAGTTCAAGGAATAATTTTGTAATCCATCGTATTTCTTAATTCAAACGTAAATATTGAGAGCTTTTCATTGTTTTTGCGAGAAATGCCGATATAATTCATAAAATAGAAAATCCTAAGTACTAATATCTAAGCTCTAAACAAGCTCAAAATCAAATATGCAATTTCCAAAGTGTGTTTATGGTTTTTGATTTATCAATTGGATATAGTTTAGGGTTTAGTAATTAGAAATTAGAGTTTATAGTTGAAACAGGAAAGAATAAATGGCAAAGAAAGAAACTGGAGAAAAGGTGGTTCTGGCTTACAGCGGCGGTTTGGATACGAGTGTAATCCTTCCCTGGCTGAAGGAAACTTATGGCTATGACGTGATTGCTTTCGCCGCAGAATTAGGTCAGGGCGATGAATTATCAGGAATAAAACGCAAAGCGCTTGCCAGCGGTGCGATAAAATGTATTGTAAAAGATTTGCGT
>CAYSHS010000299.1:0-4701 GCA_964430845.1 uncultured Pirellulales bacterium
TCCTGATTTTTTTCAGGATGGGGATGGCAATTTCATACGAAACCATCCCTAAGCTATAGCTTGAGGATGCCACCCAAATGTCCATTGGAGACTCAACATGACATCAGAAGAAAATGTTTATTTGCTTTTTACAATTTCAGTTAGCTCGGCTATGCGGAGTTCGAGTCTTTTGAGTTCTCGTTTGATGTTGTTTCTGTTCATTAGTTCCCATGCGAAAACTTTTATTATGGAAAGGAAAATCATAAAAGTTATAAAAAGTGACGCGTACATGATTTGGTCCCGGGTATTTTCAACGCCGAAAAATTGGATGCCGCAGTAAATCGCGCCGATGATAAAAACGATGCCCCATACCCATGCGAAAATCGCAACCGAAAGTGTTTTTCTATTGTAAAAGTCACCCAGCATGGTCATGAAACCTTCCTGCTTTGAATTGTCCTGCATATCTTCGATTATTTTTTTTATTTGTTCATCTTCCATTTTATATCTCCTATCTGTTTGCGTTTTGCCAAATAAATTTCAGCTCGTTTCTTGCGTTTGCCAGCCGGGACTTTACAGTTCCTTTCGGAATCCTCAAGGCCGTGCTGATTTGCGAAACGGAAAGTTCCTCAAAGTAATACATTTCAAGAACCGTTTGTTTTTTTATATCAAGTTTATCCACAAGCTCTCTTATACCTGTTTCTTTCTGAGCTTTTTGTTCACGTTCATCGATATCGTCGAGACTTAATTTCCTGACTTTTTTATTGCTTTTAATCCAGTTAGCCGCTTTGTTTGTTGTTATCCTGTACGCCCATGATTTGAAATTCGCGGGATCATGCAGCTTTCTTAATCCTTTAATAATCCCAATCCAGCTTTGCTGTGTAACATCCCACGCGGCCTGGCTATCAGAGGTCAGTCGATAAGCGTATTTCCACAGCCGCTCCTGCCAGCGGCGTACGAGCTTTTCCATAGCTTCGGAACTGCCGTCCTGGGCATCCATAACCAGTAGCTGGTCTTCGATATCAGTAATTTCTTGAGTCATTTATTCTATCTTAATAGTCTCGAAATTATTACTTACGGTTCATTTTAATTCAAATTTGATACATCTGAAGCGAAAATTCATGTTCTATCAACATAAATGTCTTATTATTAGGTTGAAATGTGTCTGTAAAACTGGTATTATCCTTGAAACTGGAAGTTCGATACAAAGAACTAAAAACTATAAACTTATAACTAAAAACTACTTCCGGAGAGGTGTCGGAGTGGCTTATCGAGCAGCCTTGGAAAGGCTGTGTAGGGCTTGTCCTTACCCCGGGTTCGAATCCCGGCCTCTCCGTTTTTTCTTATCATTTCATTAGTTATTTATAGGAAAGCATTTATGATAAAACAGGAGGGTAGGGGTGTACTTTTTTTAACCGATACATATCAACAGACATCCGACCGATATATTCTTGTATTTCAATGAGTTGTGGATTTTTACTTATTTTATACCGGCCTATTGTCCTAAAGTTGCCCTTATTTAGAATTAAAATATAAGCCCTGGTATAATAATTTAATTATGTTATTGCAATACCTGGTGATAGACATTTTTAACATTTCGATACGATAAACATGGAATGATTTATAAATTCATCATTTTGATAAAATCGTGAGATAAATACCTTTGCGATTGTAGAATGGTTGTAGCTAAAAAGTCATAAAAATTGCGAGTCGACCCTCAAAATAAGGTATTTGCTTAGCTCGTTAAATCGTTCGATATTTTTGTAATAGAAAGGGAGCAATTTCTGATAACTTTTAACTTTCTTGATCCAGAGGTCTCTATCAATAAATTATTCATTTGATACTTACTTCTACAGATATATTCTTCTGGAGTCGCCATATCCCCAGAGTGACTTTAGTCCCTTTTGCAAAGCCGCTAAAGACTTTGAAAAGGTTATCAACATTATTGATTTCCTGGTCTCCACATTTCAGAATCACATCGTCTTTCTTCAGTCCTGCATTTTCAGCGGTGCTCCCTGCAGGAACCTGTAGTATGAGTACTCCAATTTCACCAGGCAGGCCATAGGCAGAGATTTCCCCCTGACCCATGATATTTTTGACCTTTGCGCCAAGAAAGTTTTGTGTGGTATTATCACGAACAACGGACTCGTTTATTAATACTGTATTGGTGGTGGATTTAAATGGAGTACGAGCAATAGCTTTGAGTTTTATGTTCGTGACACCAAATTGATCCATAGGAAAGTTTTTAAATCCCTTAGCCAGAGCCGGTGAGTCAACCTTCACACGATAATCTACTTTATCAGGGTTGACGAAGAGAACATCCGCGAGTATAGAATTTTCATCTCGTCTGCTAACCTGCTGAAGAACTGTCGCAGGTAAAGGAATTTTTTGGCCTGGAGTATAAAGGATGTTATTGTCAATAAGCTCACCCCATTGTCCACGTGGCATATTGACCGGTCTATAGCCTGTAGAGACGATATTATTACGAAAGATATCATGGCTGTTGTTATACCAGACATGGGGGTGGAAAGAGCCTTCACTTTCACCCAGAATAATGTTGTTTTCAACGATACGATAATAACCTTCTCGATTTTTCAGTCCTCCGTTAAGCAGAAGATTGTTGAAAATATGGTAATTGGATGAACCGTCATCAAGGTCGATATCCCAGCCGTGATCACAACGCCAGCGTGAGTTGGAAATCGTTATGGGCTTTATAACATCCAAAAGCGGCAAATCCGGATTAGCGGCTACCCGATTACTTGTAGCGTTTGTGGATGGAAGCCAGAAGCGGTCGCGACCCCATGAATTGAAACTCCCATGATCACCGGTTTCCTTAACTGTATCGAAGACGTCACAATATTCGATTGTATGGCCGCCCCAGCAACCATTACAAATATTAATACCGGCACGTGGAACATCATAGATTGAACAGTGACGCACTGTAATCGACATGGACATAGAAATCTGAATAGGAGCGGTTTGTTTCTCAAATCGGCCGGTGCGATAAATAAGGCAATCATCCACAATGCAATCAGCGGGATAGTCATCTGTCTTTGGTCCGGGTGTGCGGTCGATATTTTCTACTGGCATAGTCTGGCCATACTCGAACAAAGGGCTTCGCACTGCATCAGGACTGCCGACAAAGGCAACACCATTTGCACCGGCCTCGGAGATGATGGAATCCCTTATGGTTATGTGTCGATTGTATTTATTAACAAAGACGGCATTGCCTCCGACCTGGTCAATAGCTGCATCCTGTATTGTGCAATCTTCCGCACCGTTGAAAAAAATGGCTCCACCACGATATGTGGTCCAGTCACTGCGAAGCAGTGGTTCCTTATTGTCCATAAAAGTTCGTGCCGCATAGCGGAAAGTTATTCCCTTAAGTGTGATGAAGCGGACAGGTTCTTCCTGCGTGCCGCGGAACTCGACAAGGTGACGAAGGCGAACTATTTCAATAATTGCGGTATCGAGATTAACGTCATCAGGGGGATAAAAATAGAGGGTTGATGTCTTTGTGTTTAAGAACCATTCTCCGGGTGCATCCAGTTCCTCGAAGATATTCTCGACAAATCGGAATTGGCGATGAGGCTGACTCTGGCGATTGTTCTGCCAGCCGCCGACGTAAGTCAGATTGCCCTGAGCGTTTTTGCCGGTAATGAGATAGTGCATGTCACCCCAGAGGGCGGAATGCATAGCATGCATAAAACCACCGTTGGGATCAGACCAACGCGCAGCACGAGAAGCACTGAAGGCATCAGCGGCAGTACCATTGAATTGAGCGGCATTGGGATCAAAATTAGGATAACGAGCCATAATCTGACGCTGGCCATTGACAAAAAGTTGATCTGCCATTGTACCTGGCGGGACTGCAGCCTGCATTATACCATCTTTGTAAGGATTCCATTTAAGCTGGAGTTTTTGTCCGCCGCTGATAACAGGTGTTTGGCCGGCCAGCGCCGTATAAGTAATAGGTGCATTCTTTGTGCCTGAGTCTGCTGCATGGAAGACCAATGTGTCCGGCAGATAATATATCCCGCCAGCCAGAAAGACAGTGACAGGCTCAGATTTGTTAGCTCTATTTGCAACGACTTGTCGTGCATGGTCAAGCGAAGAGAACGGACGCTCACGAGTTCCAGGATAGGTGTCATTACCACTTGGTGAAACATAGAACTCAGCACCCGAACGACAGGATGTTCCAAATAGTAAGAGTGTAGAAATAACGGCTATCAAAAAACAGACCATTAAATTTTCTTTGTGTATCATTTTAGAATTTCCACTTTATAAAATATTTAAGGTTTATTACGGTTTCGATTTTCGAATTTTAAACTCCTAAACTATTTGCTAATTTTTCGATACTATATTGTGGTTTGTGGTGTCTAATATTGTGCTCAGGATAATTCCTACTACAGTATCATCCATGTGTTGAGATTGATTTAATCCTGAAATGGTAATACTGGTATCCGAATTTTTTACAAAATTTAAAGAAGTTTTATCATAAACATTATAAACACCGGTGACAACATTATTATTTCCAAACGCCGGAGTAGTAATTGTTTCGCCTGAATATCCAGGAAGAATATGAATATAGACTTTATTACCGTTATAGGTGAATCCATATTTTCCATTAACCGGCTGCCATGGACCGCCGCGGGTATTATAAATACTCTCACCAGCTTTCGATAAGAACGAACCTACACTCCTCAATACATCCTGTTGTTGAGA
>CAYSHS010000300.1:0-4679 GCA_964430845.1 uncultured Pirellulales bacterium
GCGGCCAATCGCAGGAGTGGTTTGCTTTTACTGATAGCTTCGTCATTGTCCATCCCAGCAGGTGTGCAGCTTACGGCTGTCACGATACCTAATTTTTTATACTCACCTGCATCTATCCTGATCTGTCCGGCGATAACAGCTAAACGAACTTTTGCTTTTTTGGCTATTTTGGAAACGCCGGCAACTACTTTTCCATATAAACTCTGCCTGTCGAAACAGCCTTCACCTGTTATAATCCAGTCTGCATCAGCTAATTCGCCTTCTATATTGCTGTGTTTCATAATAGTTTCGATTCCTGATACAAGTTTGCCATTCATAAACGCCAAAGCAGCGGCTCCCAATCCCCCTGCCGCTCCTGCTCCGGGTACTTCGAGAACATCGCGATGCAACTGCTCTTTAATCAAATTTCCCAAATGACAAAGACCGGCTTCCAGCTCTTCTACCATTTCAGGAGTTGCACCTTTCTGCGGCCCATATATTTTCGCCGCTCCATGTTCTCCGCAGAGAGGATTCTGTACGTCACAGAGAACTTCAACAGGAATATTCATTACCTTTTTCGGTGATACGATTTTCACGATTTGGTTAAGTCCCCCGCCACAGCCGGTGACTGGATCTCCATCTTTACTAAGAAATTGCCATCCAAGAGCGGAAGCGGCTCCTGTGCCGCCATCTACAGTAGCACTGCCGCCAATGGCAAGAAGGATTTTTTCAGGATTATACTCGATAGCGGCTTTGATAAGCTCTCCGACACCAAATGTTGTTGTTTTCATAGGGTTGCACTGCTCTTTTTTAAGCAATTGAAGTCCCGCAGCACCGGCCATTTCAACGAGAGCTGTTTTAGACTCCTCAAACCATGCGAAACCGGAATTAACTTTCATATTAAATAATGGGCCAGTGACATTTTTTGGAATCCACTGGCCGGGAATTGACTTTAGCATCGCATCAGCAGTTCCTTCGCCGCCGTCAGCGATAGGTTTCATAATACATTCCGCTTCCGGTAAATGTTCTTTTATAGCAGACGCGACAATATCACAGACTTCAGTGGCACTTAAATTGCCTTTGAATGAGTCCATTGCGATTACTATTTTCATACTTGCTTCTAAAATTATTTTGTCGAGAATTTATATATAGTTTGAGATTTGAATGTCTCGTTGGGACGTAAAACAGTTGACGGAAAATCAGGATGATTGGGTGAATCCGGAAAATGCTGTGTTTCCAGGCAGAAGGCTTCGCCTCTGCTTGTATAAAACTGCATTCCCGGCTCTGTAGTCAATACTTCCATAACCCTGCCGCCGGTGGGTTCGGAAACACGAGCTGCAAGTACAAGTTTAGTGCCGTTCCAGCCATTAAGTACATAGTTATTATCATAACCGCTTCGTCCCATTCCCGCGATTTTAGAGCCTATTGTGTTCGGCTCTGTAAAGTCTAACGGCGTACCTTTTACAGGACTGATTTGTCCCGTTGGAATTTGTGAATTGTCGAAGGGTGTATATTTATCTGCATTGATATAAATTTCATGATTCATAACCTGGCCGCTTCCGGCTCCTGCCAGATTGAAGTAGCTGTGATTCGTAAAATTAACAACAGTTGTTTTGTCTGTTGTTGCTTCGTAGTTAATTTTCAGCTCATTTTCATTTGTCAGGGCAAAAGTCACGGCGCACTTAAGATTGCCCGGATAACCTTCCTCACCATCTTTACTGAGATAGGTCAATTTCACTCCGGCCTCATTGTCATTTTGAAATTCAGTACCTTTCCACAAAACAGTATGGAAACCCCTGCGGCCACCGTGAAGGTTGGATGTAGCTCTATATTGGACGCCATCTATTGTAAAGGTTGCATTGGCAATACGATTTGCAAACCTTCCTATGGTTGCCCCTTCATAGGCACTTCTGTAACGTTGTAAGGAATCGAAGCCTGTTACTATATTGGTGAGTTTTCCATCTCGGTCCGGAACTTCAAGGCGTATAAGATGTGCGCCTAATTCCATAACCTTCGCGATAAGACCCTTGCTGTTTTTAAGTGTAAAAACGTAAACATCATTTCCATCATTGGTTTTACCAAAAACTTCCTTGTTGACAGATGGAGCTTTATTTTCCGCCGCTGTACATATCGATATGAACAGAACCGACACAACAATACATATAATAAATTTAACTGTACTCATCTTTTCGCACTTTCAAATATTCGAGTTATATTCTTATTTTTAAAACATCTTTGGATTTAAGGATACATCATGTGTTTCGGAGTAATTACCAGTTCAGGTACAATCGCCCTCGGGTGGAGTTTTGCAACCATGACGACACATTCGGCAATATCTTCCGGCTGCAGCATTTGTGCTCTTTTTTCTGCGGAAACCGGAACCGGTCTCTTGTCGATTATAGGAGTATTGGCTTCGCCCGGGTAAATATTCGTTACATTGATGCCATTTTCACATTCCTCGATACCAATAAATTTGCCCATAGCGCTTGTCGCAAATTTCGAGACAACATAAGGCAGACCGGCTAATGCTATGGCGTGCTTACCTGCAATTGATACTATATTAATGATTAATCCTGATTTTTTCTTTCTCATCTCAGGTATAGCTTCGTATATGCAATTAAATGCTCCGGTGGTATTTATCGACAAAATCCTGTCAAAATCCTTTGGTTCTACATTAGCCATCATCCTGTTGACTACGTTGATTCCGGCACAATTGACGAGAATATCAATAGAGCCGACTTCCTCGCCAAGCCACTTGAAAAGCTCCGCAACCTGAGTGCGATTAGTAATATCGCAGGTTTTCCATGCAAATTTGGTCTTACCTCCGGCAGATTCCTCGGCTTTTTTCAGCAATTCTTCATTATAATCAGCTAAAGCCACTTTACAGCCTTCACCGGCTAACGCTTTAGCTATTTCCAGGCCGATTCCGCCTCCGCCGCCAATTATAAGGGCTATTTTACCTGTTAAATCAATCATTTATAATCTCCATTTATTAAAACTGTTAATCGAGTTCTGTAAAACTGCTTTCATTTACATTCAATGAGGTATTGGACGGCTTTTCGCCGAATTTCAGTCTTAATTATGCCGAAATTTTACCTGTACAGAAGAATATAGTCAAGCAATTCATCACAGGTTCCCCGATACTAATTCATTATCTAAGCCATTTCATACTGAAAATAAAGGTTTTACCTTATTTTCTAATTTTATTCCAAGCTGTATTTTATAAATTCCGATAACACAATTTCTCCAAAATAACGTAAAAAAATAAAAAAAATTCTGAAAAAAGTTGAGAATACAAAACAAATTAACGTTACATAATAATCCCAGGCTGGCACTTTTAATTAGTAATTATCACAATTAGGGTGATTAAAAATCAATTTTTTTATCTTAAAGGACCGGATAAATATGGGAACTATATACATGATAACACTGTCTAATAACAGAATGACAGGAGTGGTGCATTATTGCATAAACAAACTTGACTTGGAGTTAGGAACTCCCAGTCCATTTAAAAAACAGGGCTGTATAAGCCATGGAGGAACATACTGATGAAACGCTTAAATAGAAGAAAACGACATATACTTGATTTGCATAGAAACCGCCGGAACCATGAAAAGCCGGTATTCGAACGTCTTGAACCGAGATTACTGCTTGATGCTGATCCGACTGGACTTACAGCCGGACAGGACCTGGTTACCCCTCTCAATACAGATACATCCGATAACGCTGTTGATGTCGGACTCGATAGTCAAACTAATTCGCTGACTACCACTACTAACGCTCTGACGTTAGCAACGCCTCAGGCAGTACCTTACAGCCAGGATTTCAGTGGCGGCCAACCTAATTTATCACAAGGATGGGAATATTATTGGGACAGCCAGGGACAAATACAGGTAATCGGAGGACGACTTCGCCTGGATGATTCGGTTTCCGATTATACTTATTCTCTAAACGAAGCCATTTTACATCTTGACCTGACAAATAAGAAGGAAGTGGTACTTACTTTGGATCACTTCAATTTGAACGATGAGGTGAGTAATATCCCCACGAGTTTCACAGACCATTATAAAGGCGATGGAATTTCGCTAAGTGTCGATGGGGTTCACTGGGTAAGAATAACGAACCTGGATGTTTCATTTACAGGCCAGTCATTCAGTCTTGATTCTATAATAGAGCTGGCCAAAACAGCGGCAGGAAGCACTAATGTTTCCGACGTTCGCATCAAATTCCAGCAATATGATAATACCTACGCACCAAATGATGGAAGAGAATTCGATAATATCCAGGTTACTGCCGTAACGGTTCAGCAGCTTCCATACAACCAGGATTTCAGCTCAGGCAAGCCAACAATAACCCAGGGATGGGAATATTATTCCGACAACCAGGGACAAATACAGGTAGTCGGGGGACGTTTAAGAATGGACGATTCCGGCTCAGATTATGTGTATTCCTTGAACGAAGCTATTTTACATGTTGATTTAACAGGTCAGACAGGAGTGAAACTTACACTGGATCAATTTTCTCTCGCAGATGAAGCCGACGAATTACCTATGGAATTTGTCGGACACTATAAAGGTGACGGAATTTCTATTAGCGTCGATGGAATCAACTGGGTGCGAATTATTAACTTGGATAGTAATTTTACAGGCCAGTCTTTCGACCTGGATGCAAAAATAGCCCAGGCCAAAGCAGCGGCAGGA
>CAYSHS010000301.1:0-4655 GCA_964430845.1 uncultured Pirellulales bacterium
TTCAGTTTGTGAGTTATATTCACAAATGAGAGCAGGATTTTTTGGTGTTTTATTGAATAAATCTATCCCCAGATGTTTTTGCCATTGTATTATAATATGAAATAAATCCAGAAGCCCGTATTGTCTTAAATGTGGTTCTAACTGTTGAAATTTTATACCATTAAGTTTTGTAAAAGCATCCTGTATATATAAAATGCCTTCAGTATTTGTATGAAATTGGACAAACATCCCTGGATCTCTGCCTCCACTAAAAATTGCACGAAGCTGTTCCATTTTTTCAGGTAACCTAAATTTTGTGAAGTCTTTGAAAACTGGATCGATAAGATGTGTAGGTACCTCACGGCGCGACAAGCTAATATTGTAATACCATAATGGTGTACGAACTTTTACCCAAACACACAATATCGCAATGAATGTTACAAATACCAATCCTACATATAAAATCCTTTTTTTATTTTTTTTATTCATCATAGATACACTTTCAGTCATTCTCTAATTCTAACATTGGCTTTTTACAATATACATTCTAATATTAAATTCTGTTCTAACAAAGTTATTTCTTTATATATCTCGGAAAATTATCAATAGGGGCAGCGTTATTTTTTACATTTTCTCCTGTTCCAATTTGTTTTATTAACCAAATTGTAGTTATTTCTGGGCTGGTTATCGATATGTCGTAAGGTTGGGCTTTAGGCATTAGCGTTGGAACCGGCCACGGCGGCATAAAACCACCAAAACGACGAATAAAAGCATTATAATATAATTCCATAAATTTATAAATAATGTCTGGACCATATTTACTAGGATGGAAATCTGCTTTATCAATAAGAGTGTAAGTAGCTATCGTAGTGATTCCTCCATCTTGATTTCTTTTCCATGTTCCAGACACTTTAATATCTGCGCCATGAATTAAGTATTTGACAATACTTTCTTTAGGATCAAATTCAATATGAATGGTATCGTCTATAATACCTTCATTAACACTTACATCACAAGAATCAGCCCATTTAACGACCCATTCTGACATTACTTCTTGAATTTGATGACATACCATTTCATCACCGCTTACTAATTCGAAAGGAACTGAACCAACCCAATCAAGCGATTTTCCATTCCCAAGAAAATAATTTAATGCTAATATATTAAAATTAACTTAGCCGCTAGGTTGAAAATATAAGTATCGTGCTAATTTTCCAAGAATATTTAATCTGTCAAAAAATGGTATCGTTGGTAATTTTAAAATTAAACAACCTGTCGGATCCACACAATTCAATGGATTATTCCCACAGTATGCATACCAGTTCATACCCTGATACGCCGGGTCAAGCTGCAGGAATCTACCTATGTATGGATTATAGTATCTTGCCCGGTAATAGTAAAGTCCAGTCCGTCCTGAGCCGGATCGAAGGATTTCTATGTCGTATCTTCGGCTCGACTGAGCTCGCCGAAGTCTGGCCGTGAACATGTATGGATTGCCTGTTAGTGTAAGGGGCTGGTCCTGCTCTATGTGAAATTAAATGTACCCGGGTGAAATTAAATGTACCCGGTACAATTTTCATCTCCATTTTAATTCTCCAAAATAGCGCTCATATGCACAAGCACAATTTTTATTCGTGTATAAAAATAAGTTACGCAAAGGTGCAACGGATTTTATTAATTATGTTTCCTGGTTTAGGGCTGAGCGGATAATTTTCGCGCGCAGGGCATCTCTGTCGCCGGGTTCGAGAGGCTTTCCATAGTTGATTTGCAGGTGAGCCGGCAGAGTGAGCATGAAAAGGCGGTTTATCGTGGCAATCGAGATTTGGCGTGTTTGTCCTTCGCCGCAGATGTCATGCAGTTTCTTTATTGCAGGTGTCGAAGCGCCCATATAATCGTGCATGTTAATTCCGAGCCGCAGGTGGCTAAGAAGAAACAGCGCTTCCTGCGAGCTTATTAAATGTGCATTTTGCAGCAGTGCCATCGCACGCGAGATTTTATCGTCAAGGACATCGGGCTGCTTTGAGAGCAGCTCTTTCCTTGCGGCTTTTTCGTATTCCACTATTTCAGGGATAATGGCTGTCTCGAATTTCCTGACTATTTCCGATTCCTTTACACCGAGCGAGACCTGGTTGGAGAGCTGGTAAAGGTCGCTGGCTGCTTCGGTGCCTTCTCCGTAAAGTCCCCTGACAGTGAGGCTCATGTCTTTTGCGGCATTGAAGAATTTCTCAATATGGCTGGTCATCTTCAAGGCAGGCAGGTGAAGCATTACCGAAACTCTTATTCCCGTCCCGAGGTTTGTCGGGCAGGCAGTCAAGTAACCCAATCGCGGGCTGAAAGCATACCTGATTTTCTTTTCTATCATATCGTCTATCTGGTTTATCTGCTCGAGGCACAGCGGAAGCTGGCAGCCTGCCTTGAGCACCTGGATACGCAAATGGTCTTCCTCGTTAATCATCGCGGTAAACAATTCCCTCTGGCTGATAACTACGCCGCGTGGGCCTTTACCTATAGCGTGATGCCGGCTGATAAGATGACGCTCGACCAGCAGATTCCTGTTTAAAGTCGATGCCTTATCTATGCTGAAATATGAAATCTCGTCACCTATATCGAGTGACATGAGCGCTTCTTTGAGCTTTCCCAGAATTTCAGCCTTTTCGGTATTTGCACATCGGCTTAAAAATTTATGCCCGGCGAGGTTTCTTGCAAGGCGGATTCGCGAGGATATAACAATATCGCACAATGGTCCAGAGCCGTCGAACCATTCGTTGATATTATTGCTTATATTGGTCAGTTCCATAGCTGTAAAGTTTAATCCATTATGTTGCTTGTTGTTTTTCTGTTTTGTTAATTTTATCTCTCAACACTGCGGCTAATTCGTAATCTTCGCTTCGGACAGCATTATCCAATTGCTGTCGCAAGCTTAAAATCTCCATCTGTTTTTTCGCATCAACAGGCGTATTCTGTGGAATCTTGCCGCAATGAACAGTTTTTCCATCGTGAGCTTTCTCTATAAGCGGCTGCAATGCTTTCTCGAAAATCTCGTAATCATAAGGGCATCCGAGCACACCTTCCTTGCGAAACTGTGCCAAAGTGAAGCCGCAGTTCGGACATGTAAGCTGCTCCATCGAAGACCCTGCGATTTCCTCGTCGGTAGGCTGGACGGAAAGCAGGCCGCTTAATAGCTCGTTGATTGGAATATGACTTTTTACCGTAATATTCTGCTCGGCGGCACAGCTCTCGCAAAGGTGCATCTCGGTTCGCGTCCCGCTGGAAATCTCGGTAAGGTGAATTGTCGCATCGTTTTTATTACAAATTTGGCATTGCATAATCAGTTTTAATCTCTATCATATCTTTCGTATAAGCTTTTCTTTCAATATATATCCAAATGTCTATTATACAAAAAAAACTTCCAAATTCAATAGAACAAAAAAAAAGGTGCATGAAAATATGCTCAATAATCGTCATTTTCAGGGATTTTCTCCAGGCGTATTTTATTATCTGCGAAAAATTGCCCTGCAGTGCGGCTCCTCTACTACACTTACGCAGGTTAATTCAACATTTTCAGGCAGTTGAGGCTCGAGCCTGTCAAAAATAAATTTGGCAATATTCTCTGCTGAAGTGTTATTTTTCCGGAAATAATCGAGTGTATTCAGGTTCTTTTTGTCGAGCTGCATCGTGATATTTTCGAGCATTTTTCTAAGCTTGCGGAAGTCCATCACAATTCCTATATTATTTAACTTCTCACTGCCGACATAAGCAGTTGCCAGCCAGTCATGCTCATGCACAGGCTCTTTTGAGCCGTCAGGCAGAACCAGTTGATGGGTGGCGAAAAAATGCGTTTCGACTGTGATTTCATACATAGCATTTACCCCCAAAATTACTATGGATTATCTTTTCTCAAGCGATTTTTCAGTCGTTTCTGCACATTTATCGGTATTAAATTGGACAAATCCCCGCCAAGTGAAGCGATTTCGCGAATAAGTGTCGAGCTTGTAAAGCCATACTGTTCCGAGGTCATTATAAAAATCGTTTCTATTCCCGCTACCGCACGATTGGTCATTGCAAGCTGAAATTCGTACTGAACATCAGTAAGGCTTCTCAGGCCGCGAAGGATTACATCAGCCTTCCTTTTCGTCGCGTATTCGACTGTAAGACCCTCGAAACTCTCTACAGAGACACCCGGCATTTTCTCTTTATCGAGAAGCTCGGAAATCATCTCGACTCGCTCTTGCGGCGTAAAAAGCTGGTTCTTTATAGGACTGCGACCGACTGCTACAATCAGCTCATCGAAAAGCTTCATCCCGCGCCGGATTACATCCAGGTGGCCATTGGTGATAGGGTCGAAAGACCCGGGAAATATCGCCCTGACATTCTTTTTATTCACTGCCGTAATACCTTTATTGACATAGAGTTACAATCATTCAAACAGATTTTCAAACCACGAATGAACACGTTTTGACACGAATTTACTGGTGTTAAGTCGTGGTTCACAAGTGCTTTTATAAACGCATTATATCGTAAGCCTGCCTGATGTCAAATATAACTGCACCGTGCCCAGCGTCGCCTGAGCCTGCCCACGGACAGGCAAAGGCGAAGACGACGCAATAGTATCTTTTATAGTTTCTTTATTAGTTATGTTATTAGTAGTTGCGCATTTTTGCGTAAGTGGAATCGCA
>CAYSHS010000302.1:0-4646 GCA_964430845.1 uncultured Pirellulales bacterium
TATCAGAGATATTGCTGATGTTCTGCGCGAGATGGATAAAATTGACGAGTCTCAGCTTTCTGAAATAAGGTGTCTGCAGGAACAAACAAACCGGGATGTCCTGAAAATAATCACGGAAAAAAGTTTTGCAAATGAGCCTGATATTTCGATGGCGCGTGCGGACTTGTACGGCCTGAAATTTAGGGAGATTGAGCCTGAGCAGGTTGACAAAGAGGCATTTAAAAAACTTGAGCTTGAGTACATAAAAAACAACAGGGTAATGCCGATAGGATTCAGTGATGAAAAACTTGTAATCGCCACAAGTCATCCTGGTGATCTTTTCGTAATCGAGGATGTTAAAAGACAAATTAATATGGGCATCGAGACGGTCGTCTGTCTTGACGAGGCAATTGATCATATCTGCCAGGCTCTTGACAGCGATAAAGCCGATTACAATCTTGATGAGCTGATTAGTGACATGACAGACGTCGAGATAGTGCACGATGACGACGACACCTCCGAAGACCTTGAAAAAATGGCCGGCCAGTCGCCAATTATCAAATTCGTAAATTATTTAATCAGCAATGCAGTTCGCGAGGGCGCAAGCGACATTCATATCGAGCCAAAAGAAAAATCAATGAGGACAAGATACCGCATTGATGGCATTCTATTCGAGACGATGCAATCCCCCATCAAAATGCACCCGGCTATTGTCTCGCGTATTAAAATAATGGCCAACCTTGATATATCCGAACGAAGGCTGCCGCAGGATGGCAAAATAAAAGTATCCGTCGGCGGCAGGGCTATTGACCTGCGAGTTTCGATTTTGCCCACAAATCACGGTGAAAAAGTCGTTATACGAGTGCTGGACAGTAAATCGATTTTAAGGGGTCTCGAACAGCTTGGTATGGAGCCAGATATAGAAGATGCTTTTCGTGAGCAGGTTGCGCTTCCTCACGGGATTTTGCTTGTTACTGGTCCCACCGGCTCAGGCAAGAGCACTACACTATATTCGGCGCTGGCCAAAATGGATGGTGACAAATTAAATATTTCGACTGTTGAAGACCCGGTCGAGTACGAGCTTGGGTTCTGCAACCAGGTTCAGACCAATGAAAGAATCGGGCTTACTTTCGCTTCTGCGCTGCGAAGTCTGCTTCGTCAGGACCCGGATGTAATCATGATCGGTGAGATACGTGATAATGAGACTGCACGTATTGCAGTGCAGGCAGCTCTGACCGGGCATCTCGTTCTTTCGACATTACATACAAATGACGCACCCAGCAGTGTTACACGTTTGGTCGATATAGGAATCGACTCGTACTTAATCGCTGCCTCGTTAAATGCGATTCTTGCCCAGAGGCTTGTACGCAGGATTTGTCCCAAGTGCAGGGAAATATACCAGGTTTCGGAACACATGCAGAAATATGTTGAAAGGGCAGGTATCAGTAAAGACCAGCTTTATCATGGTGCAGGCTGTGACCAATGCAGAGGCTCAGGCTACCTGGGCAGAGCGGGTATATATGAGCTGTTGGTTGTCGATGATTTGTACAGGGACATGATTAACCAGGATTCGTCGATTAATAACATGCGGCGGGTATTTTATGGAAGCAAATGCAGGAGCATGTACGATGACGGATTAATAAAAGTCAGGCAGGGATTGACAACTATCGAAGAAGTCCTGCGCGTCACAGAGGTGTACGGCAAAAAAGAAAACAAGGATTCTGCTGAAAGCTATAATTCAGAGAATATTACTTAAATAAATATTAAAGCGGAATAAATTTAATATTTGAAAAAATATAATAAAATTTATGCATATAAAATCTTTCATAATTGGTTTGTTTTTGCTTTGTCTCGGGGGCGGCTCACTCTGGTGGGTACATTCTGAGCGTCAGCGCCAGGAGCAGGAAGCGGAGCAATTCAAGCAGAAGTACAGCTCCGAGGCAAGTGAGTACAACAAAAAGTGGCAGGAGTGGATGCTTTTGCCTCCGGAGGAACGTTCGGAGCTGCCGGCAGGTTTGGACATAAACGCGAACAAAACACCAGAGCAAATTTTCCAGGTGCAGCAGGAAAGATTAAAAGCTGATATGGACAAATTAGCGGCAGGTGAAATGACTGTTTATCCATTTGCCGACGAGTTTTACGGACCCGGCTGGCAGGAGAAAATTGTAAAATATAAAGAGCAAAAAGAATGGAGTGAATTCCTTTTTAACTGCTCGATTGTCTGCGCCTCATTCGGAGGATTGATCACGGGCTGGATTATACTTTTTAATCTTGCCAGGCTGCTGATAAAAATTGTCAATAAGCTGAAACAATCAATTACTTCAATAGCAAAAAAACAAGAGCATCCTGAGAGTCCGGAAAACAGTGACAAAGATACCGACACAGAAAAAGACGACCAGCACAAGCATGATGATAATTTCAAAAATCTCTCGAATGTTCTTATAAATTCAGGCTGGCAATATGCCGGTTCGTTTGGTAACGAGCAAAAATCAGGAGCTAGACAGAGAAAACGTATTCCTCTTAAAAACCGCTCACAAAGTGAAAATGCCAACAGCGAACAGTTGAAAGAGAGTGCAGAAGCAAAAGTATTCGGAGCCGAGGAAAATATAATTCAAAAACCTGATGACAAAGAAAGGATTGATTCTGAGAATATAACAGAAAGTGAAACAGTTATTACCAATAATGTTGATTTTACGAATGCGAAAGGACATACCCATCTTATCGATAATACTCTTAAAGACCTTACCCAGCAGGTTTCCGCGATACGCGAGTACGCAGCAAATCAGCAAAACAGGCTGGAGAGATTTCAGGATGGTTATGACTGGAACATAATTAAGACTTTCTGCCTGAGAATAATTCGCTGCATTGATAATATTGAAAATCGCATAGACCAGCTTTCCGAAGAAGAAGATTGCCTGGTTAAACATCTTGAGGAAATACGTGACGAGCTGGTTTTCGCGCTCGAATCGAGCGGTATCGAACAGTTCGAGCCTGAAGTAAATAGTGATTATCGCGGCCAGGAAAAATTTGCAGAGGCGATAAAAGAAAAGAAACAATGTAAAGACCCTGATAAAAAAGGGAAAATCGAGTCAGTTATAAAACCTGGTTACCAGTTTTATATTGATGACGAAAACGTGAAAATAGTACGTCCGGCACAGGTCAGATTATTTGCCTGATTTTTGAGTAGATGACATAAGCCGGATTTAATGGCTGATTATTGGAGGTATATAATGAGCAACATTGCGGGAATAGATCTTGGCACGACTTTCTCGGCATTGGCAATTCTAAATGCTATTGGTAAACCGGAGATAATCCCGAATGCCGACGGAGAAAGAATTATGCCGTCTGCGATTTTCTTTGATGAAGAAGATGCCGATTTAATTCGGGTCGGCATCGAAGCGATTAACTCGCGCCATCTTAATGCAAAGAGAGCTGTTCGCTGGATAAAAAGGCACATGGGAGACACCGATTATCGTAAAAATATCGATGGAAAAAACTGGACGCCTGTTGAGCTGTCGAGCCTGATTCTCAAAAAGCTAAAACAGGACTCCTCTGTCGAGCATGGTGAGATTAGGGACGCTGTTATTTCAGTGCCCGCTCATTTTGACGAAGTTCGCAGAAAAGCAACGATGGACGCAGGCGCTTTAGCCGGCTTGAATGTTATCGGTATTGTCAACGAGCCTGTCGCGGCGGCACTTTTTTATGCAACAACACGCAAGGTTTCCGGAAAGGTGCTTGTGTATGACCTTGGCGGCGGAACTTTCGATGTTACTATAATGGATGTCAAGGGACTACGGATGGATATAATATGCTCGCAGGGTGACCACGCACTTGGCGGAGTTGATTTTGACCAGAAAATCCTCGAAATTCTTGAAAAGAGCTATCGTGACAAATTCAAAACAGAGCTGATAAATTCCGAGGAAGACCGCGCAAAATACGAGGACGAAGCTGAAGATATTAAAAAGACCCTGTCACGCCGTGATGTGGCAAAAAAGATGCTTTACGGAACTGCCGGAAGCATGAGAATAGAGATAACACGCCAAATGTATGAAGAATCGATAGCTTCATTAATGGAACGCACAGACATTCTCGTTGAAGTTGCGCTCGACGAAGCTGGTCTTAAAGCGAGTGAGATAGATACAGTATTATTGGTTGGCGGAAGCACAAGAATGCCTGTCGTTCAGCAAAGACTGGAGAAATTGTTTGGATTTCCTCCTGAGGTTGCAGTTAATGTCGATGAATGTGTAGCTCTCGGAGCCGCGCTGCACGCGGGTCTTGCTATGCTCAGGGAAAAGCCCAACGAAGTTGCGCCGGGTGTTGCAAGTGGTTTGAAAGATATTAACCTTGTCGATGTCTGTAATCACAGCTACGGGACAATTTGCGCACCGATTGATAAGGAAACCGGTAAACGTGTGATGCAGAACCGCATAATATTACATAAAAATACTCCTTTACCTTGTCAGGCATCCCAGACTTTTTATACGGTTTCAAAAGGACAAACTGCTGTTGAGGTAACTATCACACAGGGAGAAGATGCTGCTGTAGAATACGTAAATAAGATAGCCACGCATAAATTCGAGCTTCCAGAGGACAGACCTGCGGAATGCCCGATTAAGGTAACTTACAGCTACGATGTTAACCAGAGAATGCACTGTTCTTTCCATGAC
>CAYSHS010000303.1:0-4619 GCA_964430845.1 uncultured Pirellulales bacterium
ACATATATTAAAACATCCTGACGATAACCTGACGGACAGCAGCATGCTGCAGCAGCTCCACCTAAGTTATTATATAGGTTCAGAACCCGAACATTGCCGATGTCTGTCCATCCTTCAGCCACGGCCTCATTGTACCAGTCCAATGCCTTACCATAGAGCGGACCCGTGATCTCCTGTTCGATATACCAGATTGCCTTTTGAAGCCGACGTGCATCAAATTCCCGCTGTGCTTCTGTGCCGTCATAACGATAACCATCTAGATTCCCTGTGGCGAATTGCGTATAAAGATATGCCGTCATTGGGTCCAGAGGGTCAGGAGAGGGACCACCGGCACCTCCCCTAACGGCTTCATCGTTCACATAAGCCCAATAGTCCGAGGTAGAGCTGTTTACTGTCTCGTTTTTTTCCACACAAAAAGTAAGCCATTGATAACCTGTTTCGACAGTAGTTCCCCCAATAGTAATAGGGTCGCCAATGATTGTTCCCTGAAACTCTCCTCCCCTGCCTGACTGGTATGTCCAGGCAACCGTTTTTAGCTCAATTTTTGTTATATCGCCTATATCAGCCAGTGCCGGCAATGATATAAACATACATATAATTATTACAAATAATACTCTTTTCATCACCATGTTACTCCTCTCGACAGTCGCTATAACGTTATACATATAGCGATTTTTAACAGCTTTTTTAAGAAACCACCTCATGATATCAACTCTCAGTCACCAAAAATAATTAAAAAATATAATTTTTGAGTCTAACACAACTATATCTTCGAGTCAAGAAAAATATTTTATTTATATTTAAAATTTATTTTACTCATCGTAAAAGCTGTAAGAATAGGGAAAATGCTTATTATTATAGGACAAAATGCTTACAAAAATCTCAAAAAATATTGATAAGCTGAGAATTATTATAAAAAAGTGTTTTTATGATGACTTTTTTGTATTGCCTGCAGTCGTTCCCGACGAACGAACAATAACACTTTTTTGGGGTTTCGGCTCGGTTGTCGTTACAAGTTTTAACAGCCATAATTCTCCGAATATCAGCAATACTGCCGCCGGCATCATAGTCAGACCTGCAAAATCGTGGAAGAATTTCTCCGCCACCTGCGAGCTTACGAGCATAAAAAGCACTGCTGTTATACATAATCTTATAATATTGCATATTACTGCAATGGGAACGCTTGAAAATACCAGGAACGCCTTTTGAAACCGCGAGCGTTTTATCATAAATGCAATAAATGCAGCAACAATAATAAAAGCGGTCAGCATCCTCAGGCCGCTGCATGCTTCTTCGACAGCCATTGTTGTTTCCCGATTCAATGTAACTACATTGCCCTGCCGGCTGATGTTTGCTCCAAAAGCCTCGAGAACAAAAACAGAGCCGTTTGTCGCTGCTGATTGTAGAGGGCCGCTGATAAGATTGTGGATTTGGCCGGGCAAGGGAACCATAAGTAACAGGAACATCAAAATCCAGAAAAATTTCTTGGTAACCTGGATACCGGTTATCATTAAAACCAATCCCGCAACAGTCAGCACCAGGGAGTAACGCTCTGCCGATTCGAACATGAACAATAGTCCGTAAAACCGTCCCGCCTGAGCAATCAGTAAAACTATAATTCCCCAAATCCAGCAGGGTTTCACAAGACAATTTTTAAGATTTTTTCGCTGATGCCAAACAAGAAAAACAGCAACAAGCGGCACAAGCTGCCCGGCAGAATAATCATCATCCCCCTGCCAGTCCTTGTATAAAAGATAAATTGTCGTCCAGTAAGACCAAATAGTAATTAATAATATTATTAATATGCCAAACAATACAGACTGTGCGCTTAAACCTGAGTCCTGCTTAATATTATCCGAATGTATATCCGTGTTAATATTGCTATTCAATTACCTTTGTTCTCTGTGGAAATAATATTAGAATCCGGAGTTTTTTCCTCTTTTGCGGCATTAAGAATCTCCAATAAAAATGGAGCTGATTCGGCGGCAAAAGAAGAAACCTTTTTTTCAGATATATCCATATTATTGATTGAAACAGGAGTAACTACCTGTACCTGGGCAACATATCCAACTGAGCCTGAGCCTTGCCAAATCCTCGAACGCAACAATGAAACATCACGGCAATACTGGCCATCGACAATATAATAATCCAGGACCATTATATATTCGTAATTTAGCGAGCCGCGTTTAAACTTAAGAACTGAAACCGGAAGAATTTGTCCGCTACCTGTTTGTAAATCCGCCGAGTGACGTTCCGTAAGTGTCCAGCCGGCTCCGATATAGCAGACTTCCGGCCTGTGCGGCATCAAATCCCGTGCTTTCACCCCGAAAGCCACATAAAACCATACTGCTTCCTGTCCATTCGATCTCGAGTAGTTTCGGCTTATACGCGCATCAGTATCTGTTGCCTGAATAATTTTTTCGTCTATCGGAACTTCCGTACCTGTCCAGTCACCGATTTGGATGGGGAACTTTTTAAGAATCTCGGGATCTATCGCAAGAGCACTGGTATCACCAGATAATCTCGCGGCTAAAACCCGATAGCCAAAACCGAAAACAATCATCAGGATACTTGCAGTTATCACGGCGGAAATAACGCTTTTTTTGTTTACTTTTTTATTGATATTATAATCCGTCATCTATTTTACCCGATAATTCTCTTTCTTTAAAAAAAGATATTCAGTCAGAGCATGAAATGCCCATGCCTGTGACCATCGCATATAAGATATATGGTTGGTAAGAAATTTACCTTTACGAAAATAGAAAAAACCTTTATTACTGTAAAGATTATTAATCATCCAGTTGACAACTTGTTCTGTAAATTCTTTATATTTTGTACCTTCCCTGCTAAAAAAACTAATAGCCTGAGCCGGTGCATGTATATCTATCGGATATATCCTATCATGATAATATTTCGGTGTCCCATCATCCAGAAAAAATTTCTTTACATAGTATTCAACTCCGCGGCTGTACGAAGCTTTATATTCAAGGCCAATCCCTGAATCCATAATATATCGAATGGCCTGTAGATTAAAGCCTGTGTGAAATGAATCTATCCATTTTTGTGTGCCTGTATCGGCATAAAACCATGACCCATCCTCACGCTGATGCTGCATTGAATAGCCCAGACTTTGCCGGACAGCATCTTTCAATGAATCTTCCTGACAAAATTTTATCAAGCGTGCAAGAATAGAAGCACCCATAAGGTTCGCATTGTGCACCACTTCGGTATCTATTGGTGTGTAGCTAAAGCAAAACGTATTATCCATTTTTGTTCTGTGAAGGTCCTTGAGAATAAAATCTTTTACCGGGATTGCCATATCGAGTGCTTTATTTTTGCCTGTAAGTTCATAGCAATCGAGTAATGCATGGCCTATGAAGGAAGTGTTGACAATAGTAGGTGTTGCCTTTGGCCGCATTGCGGTTCTTGACTGCCAATCGAAATTATATCCCCAGCAGTTACCGGAATATCCGGTGCTTTTGAGCCGCTCCAGCAATGTTAGCAGATAGTCAACCTTTTCGAGATATTTTTCATCATTTGTAAGAGCAAAAAGCCTGGAATATCCCCAAAGAAAAAGACCTATTCCTTTTGGATTGTGGCCTTTTTTTATACCAAATAACGGCCTGAAATTTATGGGTGAACGCCGAAAAAACTGGGTAGCAGCGATTCTCACCAATTTGCTTTTTGCTCCAATAAGTTGAATAAAAGGACTATTGAGCGCATCATAAGGGTCGTATCCGGCAAAATCTTCTGATTCTATATAGACAAGCATCTCTTTGATGCAATTTTCTACAATTTCCTGGCTCATAAAAAATTATAAAGAAATCGCCTGCCTGATACCCTGTAATGCAATTGCACCCAGTGTATTATAGCTGGCTTTTTTCAAATCCGCATCCTCTTTAAGTTTCACACATAAATTATGCGGCACACATACTATTTCAGCATGGTTGGCATAACCGGCTCCGGCACAAGCTACCATGTCACCAACCTTGATATCAGTAATATCTGCTCCTACTTCAATCACCTGCCCGGCGGAGCTGTAACCTAACGGTGAATAAGCATCCAGTTTCTTCATTACTGCACGGTATGTTTGTACAATTCCCTGCTGTTTGAAGGTATTAATTACCTGCTTGACCTGCTGGGGACGCTCTTTGGCTTTACCTATCATACTTTTACGGCCAGTTTTAACTAAAGATCTTCAGTACCGGCACTTATCAATGAATAGTGATTACGCACTAGAACCATACCGGGACCAACTATCGGCCATGGCAGCTCCTGAATTACTATTTCACCGGAAATTAATTTTTGTGTGATTTGTTCCATTTATGTTATCGAGACTCCCTTATTTTTCCATATTTGATTTAATGTCTTTTTTCAAAATTATGTTTATCGTTTCTGCAAAAGTACTAAAACGAACATTCTCAGCATATTCATTTTTAACATATTTTAGAAAATTTTCTACCTTTCTATCATTCCAAAAATCCTTACTGTGACCAAGCATTACAACCGGCGTAACCGATGAATTTTCAGCAAATCGGTTATCCCGTACTATTTTCTTCAATTCTTTAATCATATCTTTCGCACTTAATTTACAAAAATCATATTTTACGGGTTGTGAT
>CAYSHS010000304.1:0-4605 GCA_964430845.1 uncultured Pirellulales bacterium
TAACAATCGAAAGAGGCGAAAGCAGACCTGCCAAGAAAATCACGCTTGCCCCTTTAACAAATGGAGGGGTGCTTCAAAAAGACAAAGATACTAAGTATATTGCTTCTCTCATAGAGGGTTTGCCTTTAATGAGTGGCGATAAAATAAGGGCGAGATTGTTTGGTACTAAAACATTTGATTTTGTAGTGGAAGACACAATCCCTGATGGTGTGGTATCAGTAAGCCCGGCTACGTTAATAAAAGTAAAATCAAAAGAAGGCAAACTTGAGAACGCCAAAGTATCTTATGAAGATATTGGAGGACTCGGAACCCAGGTACAGCGAATAAGGGAGATGATTGAGTTGCCTCTGAAATACCCGGAAGTCTTCAACAGGCTTGGTATCGAAGCGCCCAAGGGGGTTTTTATGTATGGCCCGCCCGGAACAGGAAAGACATTGACTGCCCGAGCCGTGGCTAACGAAACCGACGCTTATTTTATCAGTATAAGCGGCCCTGAGATTATGGGCAAATTTTATGGTGAATCTGAAGCTCGCTTACGAAGCATCTTTGAAGATGCCCAGAAACATGCACCCGCAATAATTTTTATTGATGAGATAGATGCTATCGCGCCCAAACGAGAGGATATGGGCAGTGAAAAACAGGTTGAAAGACGTGTCGTTTCCCAGCTTCTGTCGCTGATGGATGGTTTGGAATCACGCGGCCATGTTATAGTTATTGGTGCGACAAACATTCCCAATACTATAGACCCGGCCCTGAGACGGCCAGGCCGGTTCGACAGGGAAATTTCTATTCCAATACCTGATAAAAACGGGCGGCTGGAAATTTTGGAGATTCATACAAGAGGTATGCCTCTTGCTAAAGATGTGGACGTTGAAAAACTGGCAGGAATTACTCATGGTTTTGTTGGAGCGGATTTGCAGGCTTTAGCCAGAGAAGCGGCAATGTCGGCTTTGCGGAAAATCCTGCCGAAAATAGATTTCGAATTATCGGATATTCCTTACGAAACCCTGCTCGAATTAGAAATATCGATGGACAATTTCCTTGAGGCAATGAAAGAAATCGAACCATCAGCAATAAGAGAAGTGTTTGTTGAAGTTCCGGATGTAAAGTGGTCTGACGTGGGCGGCCTTGAGAATATAAAACAGGAACTCAAAGAGGCGATTGAATGGCCCCTTAAATATCCGGATATCTTTAAAAAGGCAAATACAAATCCCTCGAAAGGAATTTTGCTTTACGGCAAACCGGGAACAGGCAAGACCCTTTTAGCCAAAGCGGTAGCTAATGAAAGCGGTGTTAATTTCATTTCGATCAAAGGTCCTCAGCTTATAAGCCGCTATATCGGCGAATCAGAACGCGGGATAAGAGAGACATTCAGAAAGGCAAAGCATGCTGCTCCAACAATTCTCTTTTTCGATGAAATAGACTGCATAGTCCCTAAAAGAGGGTCAAGCTCCACAGGTGCTCATGTAACAGAAAGGGTAATAAGTCAATTCCTTACTGAAATGGACGGCATCGAAGAGCTTAAAGGTGTCGTTGTTTTAGCATCTACCAACAGGCTCGACTTAGTTGATCCTGCTATAATTCGAAGCGGTCGATTCGACCTTTTATTTGAACTGCCTGCGCCTGATGAGAAAACCAGAGAAGAGATTTTCAAAATACATACCAAAAACAAGCCTCTCAATGAAACTGTTGATTTGAAAAAGTTGGCCAAAGAAGTCGAGGGCAGATCCGGCTCAGACATTGAGTTTGTCTGTCGAAAGGCTTCTATGTTTGCTGTAAGAGAATATATCGAGCATAATTCTTCAAAGGAGAAAATAACTGCCGATGGAGAACTTAAAGTTTCGAAACAGCATTTTGATCAGGCTATTAAAATGCTGAAAGAACAAAGTGGTAAGTAAGCAATAAAATGGATCCCAGGGAAGGGGCCGACAAACCCTTCCCGAAGAAAGAAAGGGTTTGTTATGAACAAAATAGGCAAGTACATTTACGGCGTTATAAACTCCAGCAACAAAGAGTTTTTTGATCTGGGCCAGATTGCAGACTTCGAAGATATCTATCCCTTTGAAAACACCACTGAAGCTGTCGATAGCAGCAGGATTTCCAACCAGGCATATACCATTTCTTTTCAGGACATAGCTGCAGTAGTAAAAGACTCAGAAATTGTCGATTACAGACATATGTCCAAAGATACCCTGGGCAGATTGCTTGTCAGCCATCAACGATTGGTTGAAAAGGTAATGGACAAATATACCATTATCCCTATGAGGCTTGGAACTTTTGCCAGCGATGATGAAGAGGTAAGAGAAATCTTATCCAAAGGATATAGTAACATTAAAGACATTTTTGAAAAGGCAAAGAATAGCATAGAAATTGACGTAGTGGCTACAATAAATAATTTTAAATCTTTCCTGCACGAAGTCTCCGAGGAAGAAGAAATAAGACATCTAAAACAGTCACTTCTAAACAAAGAAGGCGGTGTTACCACAGATGACCAGATGAAAATCGGTGTGTTAGTAAAAAAACACTTAGATAAGAAAAAAGAGATACTTGCCGGCAGGATACAGGCGGTTTTATGTGAAACAGCTCAAAATTCCAAAACACATGACCTTATGGATGATACGATGATTCTTAACTCTGCATTTCTTATAGACAAGGACAGGCAGGATGAGTTTGAACAGCAAGTTGAACATGTTAATAACGAATTTGAAGATAAACTGAATTTCAGATGCGTAGGTCCGCTTCCTCCATACAGTTTCTATACTCTCGAAGTTAAAAAACCGCAGTTTGACGAGATAAACTGGGCAAGGGAAAAATTAGGGCTTAAAGATGATTTTATAACTGCCATTGAAATAAAAAAAGCCCACCGCAGAACTGCTCTTGTCTGTCACCCCGACAAAAATCCGGAGACGCCGGATATAGAGCAGAAATTCGATGATATGACCAGGGCTTACAAAATAATTCTGGATTACTACAGGGCATCCAATCATGATCAAAACAATGAAGGCTGTTACCTCAACAAAGAAGCTTTCGAAAAGAACGCTGTGCTTGTTGAGACAATGGGATAATATGGAAAAAGAAGGAAAATATATCTACTGCATTATTGAGACCAGTCAGGAACGGAATTTTGACTATATTGCCATTGGCGAAAAGGGCAATGAAGTTTCGACTATTGGTTATGATGACCTGAGTATGGTAGTGAGCAACTATCCCCTGACTAAAATTACAGCTAATAAAGAGAATATGCTAACTCACCAGAAGGTAATCGAAAAGGTGATGGCCGAATTTGACAGTGTGCTTCCAGTTCGATTCGGCACTGTTGCCTCCAGCGCAGAAGAGGTAAGGAACCTGCTAGATAGAAGGTGCAGAGAATTTAAGACTGCTTTAAGAGATATGGATCACAAAATAGAATTAGGCGTTAAAGGTATATGGAAAAATATGGAGGTTATTTTTAGCGAGATTGTTAAAGAAAATAAGGTAATAAAAAATCTTAAGGAAGCTTTGACTGAAAAAAATGGCAATGATCTGCATACAAAAATGGATATTGGGAGAAAAGTCAAGAAAGCACTGGATGAAAAAAAGGAAAAACAAGCCGAGGAAATTGCAGCCAGACTCAGAAGAACATCTTACGAACACAAACTCAATAATACCATATGTGATGAAATGTTTATTAACGCAGCCTTTCTGTTGGATAAAGGAAGAGAGAAGGAATTCGATAATATCATGGAAGACCTGGGCGATGAGTATAAAGACAGAATAAAATTCATGTATGCAGGCCCTTTGCCTGTTTTTAATTTTGTCAACATTGTCATTTATCCGGAAGAATGGGAAAAATAGAGATGGATACGGCTACGAAAGAAGGTAAATATATATATTGTATAATAGACTCAGATCAACCACAGTCTTTTGGCCCATTGGGTATTGGAGGACGAGGGAACCATCTGCATACAATTTGTTTTAATGGCATAGCTGCATTGGTCAGTGACGCTCCGCTCGGGAAATACAGGGTCTCGCGAGATAATTCTCTTGCCCATGAGAAAGCCATTGAGACGGTAATGGCCGAATATGCAGCCCTGCCGGTAAGATTTGCCACAGTTGCAGAGGATGAAGAAAAAGTAAAGAGAATACTGGAAAAAGAGCACGATAGATTTAAAGATTTGTTAGGCAGTATTGCTGACAAAACGGAGCTTAGTATAAAGGCCATGTTTAAAGAAGAGATTATTTATAAGGACATCCTGGAAAAATATGAAGGGATAAAGACCCTAAAAGGAAAAATTGCTGCACTTGCTCCTGAAAAGTCTCATTACCAGCGTATGGAGGTAGGAAGAAAGGTGGAGGAGGCTTTGCAGAGGGAAAGACAGATTGTCAAGGACGATATTATAAACACCCTCTCGCCCTTGGCAGCCGAAGTCAAGACAAACGATACTTATGGTGAAATGATGATTGTTAACGCAGCCTTTTTTGTGGAAGGTCAAAAAGAAGCAGACTTCGATCAACAAGTTCAGCAACTGGATGACAAATACAGCGAGAAAGTGATATTCAAGTACGTAGGACCGCTGCCTCCCTTTAATTTTGTAAATATTGCAATTAATACAGAGGACTACTAAA
>CAYSHS010000305.1:0-4594 GCA_964430845.1 uncultured Pirellulales bacterium
CATGTGCGACTAATGTGATTCTTTCGTAACCAGGAACGCAGATTGAAAACCGAACAGGCTCTACCTAATGGTAGGGCCTTTTTTTATGTATACTGCACTTCGCAATCGTGCGGCGTTCTGTGTTCTGTGTTCTGCGTTCGTCGTTCATGGATTGTGGTTTGTGATTCGTGGTTTGTGGATCGTGATTCGTGACTTGTGGATCGTGGTTCGTGAATTTATGCCTTAGGTATTGCATCGCTTTGTTACCAATAAAAAATCGGGTGGCTGTCTTTATTCTTTATATTCTCTGAAAGAATCGACAAGTGATTTAAATGTTTTAGGATTATATTTATTAAAACTTTCTTCGTCTACATAGACATAATCGTATTGAATATCCGCCTGAGCATTACTAATGTCTAAACACCATTGTTTCAGTCGTTCCATTTTTAGAGGTACGTCTAAATCTTCACGTCCCTTTGTTTCTACAATATATATTTCTTTTTCAGATGTCTTGATTATGAAGTCTGGATAAAAGTTTGTTATATTTCCATCTGTATTTACATAGTCAATTCTTAGATTTACTGCAAAATAGTTTTTCGCATAAGAGACAACATCATCGCATCCGTCAAGAAAAGAAGCAAATTTAAGCTCTAAACTACTATCACCTACTATTTTATTAAAAACACTTTTCTTTGGTACAAAATAACCTTGCTCTTTGACCATAAAAGGACGGACATTTTTCAATTTAATATAATCCTTTATTTCAGCCGATCCCTTATCTACGATAGTCAGTTCATTGATAGTCTTTTTGAATACCTCAAAAACTGTTTTGATTGCCTGAATTTCAGATAAGTTTCTCAGTGTGTTTCGGCTGTCAATCTCAATTGATTGTCCGAAAAGATACTCAGCAACAAATTGTTTTATCTTGCCATATAAAATGTCATATCCACTTACCAACCGAAGTTCTCTCATAATCGCTTGAGCAAAGAATCCAATAATGCTTCTATAATCGGTTACATTTATAGTGTCCAGCATAGTCTTATGAGAGATTTCATCTGTAGTAATATCTTTGAACACAATCTCCCGTTGTTCTTCTTCCGAAAACTGCTGATACATAACAGAATTGAATTTTAACCTGTCCAGATTTATTTCTTCCAGTCTTTTATATTCTCTCGAAGTACGAGGTGTCAACACAGGAATTTCAATGTCAAGTTTTTCAACATCTTTCTTTTCGTTTTCCTTATCAACTTCAACTATCATAGGAACTTTGGCACCTGTTCCTATTCCCATACTAACTCTTTCGAGTTCTACACCTTCGGTCTGGATTGATTCGACAAACTCCATAAACGCATCTGTCCCAACTACGCTTACTTTCTCATCAGCATCTTGGCCAAGATACATTCTCCTCAATCCACGTCCCAAAGTTTGCTCAGGTAGAATATTACTTTTTGATGAATATGCACGCAGCCCGACAATTGTAGTTACATTCCTGACGTCCCATCCTTCTTTTAGCATGAGCACCGATACTATTGCTTTATAGGGACTGTCCATACTGTCAATTTTATTAGCTTGTTCTCTTAACTTATCCAATTCTTCTTTTGCCTTGCCGGATTTTGCACTTTCACCAATTTCACCGCTCTTGTTTGTATGGATAGTTAGTACAGCTCCGTTAAGTTCCGGATACGTATTTTCAAGGTATTCTGCTACTTCATCGCAGCTATCGGTGACATCGGTCATAACAAACAATACTGCCTTTTTATCCAGCTTTTCATGTTCAATATAAGCCTTTTTCCACTCCTCAACGCCGAGATGAATATAATCAGCATATTTTTCGACGTACTTTAAGCTTTGGGATTCGCTCAATTTGGCTCTGCTTGCTGCATCCGGCAAAACAGGATGTTTTACAACATTCTGCCAGATTGCTTCTACCAACGGGTAATCCGAAACGGTCTGAACGAATATAGAACCATTATCATGTTTTGGAGTAGCCGTAACATCAACTTGAAGCGAAAGAAATTTATCTTTTTGTTTGAGCTTATTATGAATGTCCTGAATGGATTTGAACCATGCAAGTTTGTCGCTATGAATATGATGTGCCTCATCATTAAGTACAACAAGTTCATCAATGTTTCTAACTATCTCACCGAGATCGATTTTTGAATCAGTTGTAGCTCCCGTCCATCGCTTGCCGAGAAAATACTCCATTGTGTTTTCATCATCGAAGGTTGGCTCTACATCATTGCTTTCATATACTCTATGGATATTGGTCAGGAATATATTTCCGATAGGATTAGTAATATTCACCTCATCCTGAATATGCAATTTTAATTGAAAATCATCCCTCCAGTTTTTTCCTTCAAAGCCGTTGTCAGGTAATACCGGGTCGTGATAGAAAATTTTCAAACCATCAAAATCCGCTCTTAGCCTGTCAAGTACAATAATATTCGGAGCGATAATAAGAAAGTTCCTCGCAAGGTCTGAATTGTCTTCATAAAGCTTATGAAAATAACACCATGCAAGAATCAAACTCAAAACCTTTGTTTTTCCTGAGCCGGTTGCCATCTTTATTACGAACCTTCGCCATTCTTCATCGAACATTCCGGTTGATACCGCTCCGCTCGCATCGAATCTAATCAAATCGTATTTGTCTTTGACTTTTACTACATCATATAAATATACAATAGTTTCAACAGCCTCCTGCTGCGCGAAATAATACCTGAACTCAGAATCACTCCCATCCGCTTTTTTTGTAATATGCGTGGTATTAAACCACCATTTTAATAAAGCCTTGCTTGTATCGGTTGCTCCGGCATAGCCGGTTTTTCGCCAGTCGAAAACCTGCTGGCGGATTTTATGGACAAGGGGAGGCAGAAGTTTTTCATAAGATGAGGTCCTCAGCGACTCATCCGCAGGAAACCAGCGGACCCTCGGGTCAAGTATTTCATAAGGAAAAGATGGAAAATCTTTATGTATAGCCATTTATTCGCCTTTTAATAGCTTTTTGTCCTGAGGCTGATTGAGATAGTTTTGTTTTGATACGACTTTTTTTCTCGTTTTGGTTTCAAGGGCTTTGCGAGCACCCCCGGCTATGCCTCCTCCTTCTGTAGCCGCTTGCTTATTTTCAACAAACCCCTGTGCATCGCGGTTTCGCGTTATTTCGGTTGTGGCGGCTTCGCCTAACATCGAAAAAATCAATTCGAGGTCTGTCATGTGGTCGCGGAGATTTTCCCGGTCAAGCCCCTTAAGTTTCTTATACTGGCTCGGTGTTAAACCGAATGCCGCCTTTGATATCTCCGATGTTAATATCGCATATTCTGTTTGTTCTTTAACCCCTCGATTATTCCATTCATCTGTCAATTCCTCACGTATGGCGATGCCTCGCATACGTTTTTCAATCCAGTCGTCGCTATATCCTTTGGCTTTGTATAAAGCCCGTGTTCTTTTTGTGGCAAGTTCCGGATCTTCGATTTCCTGGACACGTTCATAGCCGACTCTTGCAAGCCAGCGTTTGAAGGGTTCTGCCTTGGGGCTTGGGATAGATTGGATAATACGGAAAGCGGCTTCGGTGTTGACGCAATCGGTTTTGTAATTCTTTCCATCAGAAGAAGTTAGCTTCAGTTGTACACAAAGTGTGGACAACTGAATTTCGCTCTGTTTCTTCTCGCGTGCCTTCATCATGTTCCAGTAATTCCGTGGATTATCGCTGTCGGTGAGAGCTGCAATAATATCAACAATCGAAAAATACCATTCATTGTCATACATGATTTTTCTTATTTGTTTACCACGGAAAACCGCTATCTTATCGTCCATAAATTAATCCTTAAATATTGTAATTTCAGTTGTCCGATTTTTTCGGACACTTCAAACTCCCACCTCGATTATTTTCATCGTATCATTGCCGAAGATATCAACCACCTTAACGGCAATTTTATACCGTTTGCCTTTTTCATATTCGTACTCGATACTTTTCAATTCAAGAGTTCTATCCTTCTTTGTTCGAAAACTCTGCCATTCATTTTCAAATACATAATCACCCGTCCATTTCTCAGTAAATTCATCTGTTTCGGGATCTTTTACACGGATAATTTCACGCTTGCTCTCGAAATCGAAATCCACTGCCCAGTAATCAATCCAGTCAGTCCAGCTTTTAGTAAGCACTTCCTTTGTTATTTCACCGATTTTGCTCTTGCTGACTTTTATGATTTTGCCATTTTCCACGACAATTTTATTTCCGCCGTCTTTCAAGCCAGCCGCCGCGTTTTTGACCGTATCCTGTGAATAAAAAACAGAAAAGTCTGTTAATTCGACAGCAATCTTTTTACCCTTATATCGCGGCGTAACCTCGATATAAGAAACATCGTGAAATACCACCTCGTCTTTGTCAACCGCCCGCTTATCAAACACCTCCGGCGGAATATATTTCATTGCAAGATCAATACCCTTCGCTTTGGCCTCATCCAGAATATTCGGAAACAGCCCCATCTCAAACTCGAAGGCTAATACATCCACCTTTGTAATATGCTTCTGCCGACACTCTAAAATAATCTCCTCGACAAATAGCCGCGTTACAGGCAGATTCACGGGCCCAACCGAAACAAGTCGCCCGGCTTTTTTA
>CAYSHS010000306.1:0-4545 GCA_964430845.1 uncultured Pirellulales bacterium
CAATTCAGTAAAACCTGGTGGTTTGTGCAAAAAGATCCATCAATGAGAATGCTCTCACATGGTACATTTTTATCGATAAGTTTTTTTTCTTTAAGTACATTCACTCCATATTCGGTCATTCCTAATAGAGTTTCAGGGCGACCTCGCCCTCGGCCAAACTCGTATTTAATCGTTTGTATTAGTCCTTCTTTTTCAAAGATGCGTAACCGTCGCTAAACTACCTGCCGGCTCTTTTGATAAAAGGTCGTGATTTGAGCCGGTGTCAGGACTCTGTGCTCTGCAAGTGACCTAAGAATAATACCGTCCTTATGATTCATCCTAAACGCCATTATATTCTCCATTAACTTATCGTTATGATTATTTTTGATTCCTCTTTCCACTGTAGAAAAGCGGATGTATGCCGGGAATGATTTCAGATAATTTTCAAAAAAATCCCTTTTAAAATTTATCAAACATGAGAGTCCCCAAAAATCTCAGATACTGAAATCGACACAGGCTTATGTCCTCTCAAATTATGAAGAAATAAGTTTTATGTTGGTTAGTAAGCAATTCGTGAGGTGAAAAATGCAAAAACCGCAAAAGAAATTTAACTGTGGCTCGATTTCAGCAAGTATCTGGGCAAACACCAAGATAGTAAACGGCGAAACAATAAAGTTTTTTTCTGTGACAATCAACAAGGCGTACAAGGAAGGCCAAGATTGGAAATATACGGATAGCTTTAATATCGAAGACCTTCCTAAAGTTGTATTGGTAGCAAATGAAGCTTATAAATATTTAAAGCTGAAATCGGCGGATTCAAATGAGTAAAATGTTGGAAAATCCAGATAATCTGATAGATTCGGATCGCACATTTGGTTCAAAGCGGAGTAGCGAAAATTCATCCATACAACCGAGAATTGATTATAGTTTTGAACTAATGACTGAATCCGAACTTATCCACTTCCTTAGAATATCGGAGGTTAGTAATTCCAAAAATCATCACAATGTGATCGAAAACCTCAAGCGAATGCATAATCTACCGCGAATCTACATATGTGGAAAGGCATTGTATCCACAGGAGGCAATCAGAGAGTGGATCAGACAAAAAACAACATTTAGATAATAATTGTGTTGCGCTCCGAAGAATTGCTGGCTATAATTTTGCTTGGATCAACCCAAGCCATGGGCCAGCATCAGAAAGGAGGTAAAAAAATGGTACAGCTGGTAAGGCTTAGGACAAGGCCGTCACGTGATGGCAAAACTTTTAAGTATTTTCTTGATTACAAGGACGAGAACGGCAAGAGGCGACAGGTTTCGTTGAAACATTCAGATAGACGAAAAGCTCAGCGACAGCGTGATCAAAAGGAACGTGAACTAAGAATGGGTATAGTCCCGATGCAATCAATGAGTCTTAGCAATTTCTTGGCTGACAGTCTCGAACGAACTCGCGGACAAGTTCGCGATAGTACACTTACGCAACACGATATAGCTATGAGACATTTTATCGAAGCAATAGGTGATATCGATTATATGCAAGTCAAGCACGAACATGGTGAACGGTATATCCAAGCATGTTTAGACAGAGGAAATAGTGCAGCTACAATCAACAAAAAAATACGTAGTTTGAAACGCCTATTTCAACTGGCAAAGCAGCGAGGTCAATTGGATGAAAATCCTTTTCAGTATGTTCGCAAGCCAAGATCTCCTCAACGAAAAGTTCATGTGTATACCGATGAAGAGTGTGAACGCTTAATTAGAAGCGCACGCTTATGCTCTAGTACGAGTATCTTACATTGGGACTATTTGGTTGTTTTAGCCCTTTGTACTGGTATGAGGCGGGGCGAGTTACTAAACACAACTTGGAGCGACTTACATTTAGACAGTCAAATAATAGATGTTTCACCAAAGGAAAATACGGACAAGACTTGGGAATGGAACATTAAAGATACTGAGAGACGAACCTTGCCCCTGACAAAAGAAGTTGCTCTATTGCTAGCTCAACTTAGGAAAGAGCAACCAAAGAGTAATCCTTATGTCTTTGTGCCCGTAGATCGTTATTACCACATCCAGAGAGTACGTGAGCAAGGAAAATGGACCGTTCGACATGGCATTTGTCCGATTAATAACTTCAATCGCCACTTCAATAGGATTCTATCTCACGCCGAAATCGAACAGCATGAATTCCATGATTTACGCCGTACCTGTTTAACTCGATGGTTTGCAAAGGGTTTACGAGAATACGATGTTATGAATCTGGCGGGGCATGCTGAGTTTGAGACAACCCGAAGGTTTTACTTGGCAGTTCGAGAAGACCTATTGCAACGTGCTCGTTTGGCAAGTGCAGAAGCATTGGGTAGAGATTTTGTTGCGCATTTGTTGCGCACCAATCCTGAAGCCCAAAATCAAAAAAGGCAATCAAGTCTAAGTGCTTGATAGCCATGAACTCACCAAATATCCCCGGTGAGAGTCGAACTCACAACCTTTGGCTCCGGAGGCCAACGCTCTATCCATTGAGCTACGGGGACGAAGAATGATATAATTATAATTTCTGTAAATACTTATGGCAATTCCAATTTGAAGTATTAATGACATTCATAAAAAATATGTATTGAAAAGACAATCCTCGTCAGTTGATGTTTGAACAATTTTATCTTCCTAAACGAAACTTCATAACATCTGTGTATATGCTCTATCTTTTGTTTCTAATAAAAATAAATTGGAAAAAAAGAAATTATTTGTTTTTTCTTAATCTGGGATTATTCGGGTGATAGTATGATTTTATTGGACTTGATTTGCACACAAAAATAAAGGGTGTGTATGTAATGCTATATGTAGTAGTTGCCGGAAAATGATACCGTCTATATGGTAGTTCGGGTTATAGGACGGGATATTTCGAGCATCTGAAGGGGCTAAAGAAATAATGTTGGAAAAGTCGATATTTTGAGAATTGTAAATAGAAAAAAGAAATTTGATCGATTCTCGAAACTTGATTATCGATTCTCCGGTTGGTTAAGGACATGAGCACATGGAAAAACGCGAATTGATAGACTATATTTGTAAAATCAACAAAACAGCCAAGCCTGAATTTCTGGCAACTTTCTCAGAAGAAGACCTTAATGCTTATCTTGAACATCTGATGGAGCTGGATTTGGAGGACCTTGCCGTTTGTTGTTAGTATTGAAACTGTATATAATTGATGTTTCCACTTCGTCTTGCCCAGCAATGTCAAACGAATAAAGGTTTGACGGACGAAATAATCACTAATCAATTACACTTAATTTTCCAATTCACTGCTCGCTCCCATACCTGTAAGAGATTCGGTGAAATTTCCGATACTTCCCTTGGGTGTATTATCCTGTTGTTGATTATTTTGGTTTCCCTGGTCTCCACCTGCTGGGGCGCCTCTCATGCCAGGGCCGCCACCCATACCTCGACCACCACCCATGCCAGGGCCGCCACCCATACCTCGACCACCACCCATGCCAGGACCGCCGCCCATACCTCGACCACCGCTCATACCCGGAGCCTCACTAGGGTTTCGCTGATTAAAAGTTGCGGGTGATGGTATTTCTGAAACGTCTTTCAAGATTGCGTTCTGTATTATCTGGACAATGCTGTTTAGCTTAAATTCGACAAGAACAGGAGTAAATCCGCTCGGTACACAAAAAACAAAATCGATTTCTTTCGTAGAGGCCTCTCCGAAATCATTCCTGCTGTCAAGCTCAATTTCGGTACTTGCCTGAATCATATCTTTCGAGCGAAGATATCCTACGGGATAAACATTTATCGCATCTCCACCAAGACTGTCATGCAGCTCTGTGCTTCTTTTACAAACGAGTCTCAATTGTGAAGAAGTAAATTTTCCTGCAGAAACTTTTGCCTCTAATTTTATGGCTGCTCTTTTAATTCCTACTCTGACTATTAAGGGATTGTAAGCTCCTGCCGGTTTGCCGGGAGATTTATTAAGCTCGCCCTTATTGTTTAGCTCTTCGATTTGTGTTTTTATTGCATCAGGTGCAGGCCAGACAGCTTTATCAATCGGGACAGTAATCGCCGGCGTGCTGCTGGTTAATATAGAAACATCCTTATGGAGCCGATTAAGAAAAAGCTGGTCGATATAATCCGGATGCAGAACAGAAAAACTTTTCTTCCCGCTGAACGAGCCATTGCTTATTGTGCTGAACAGGCCGGTGACAAAACCGTCGGCATTCAGGAGAACCTTGTTTGGACTATTCGGTTTCGGACTTGTTGCCTCGAAACGTTCATAAGGATATTTAGGGGGTAAAGGCGCCATAGCAAGCGCCGTAACGATAACGCCTGAAACTATGAAACCTAAAATTAGTCCGCAGACAGCGCGACCGATTCGTTCCGGCCACAGACCCAAGTCAACTTCGTCGCGGGTTAAATACAATACGAGAGTCTGAAGGGCAGCAAAAATAATAATGAAGAGCAGTGCGAAACTAATCGGTTGTGCCATATCAACAATTGATACTAAACTGCCCTTGTCGGCACGACTGATAATAAAACCTGCCAGAAATTCGAAGAATCCGAATGCAGCAACAAGTG